>NZ_DFBY01000025.1:0-60233 GCF_002366815.1 Psychrobacter sp. UBA3068
ATTGGTAAGCCTTGTATTGATCGCTACAACTGGCAAGGTAAAAAGCGAACCAACGTTATTGGGGCTCTGTATGAAAAGATGTTGTTTGCGCTTGATTACTTTGAGACAAATATGAACAGCTGCATATTCTACGATTGGTGCAAACAAACACTGGTCCCAAGTCTTAAAACAAAATGCGTGATTGTCATGGATAATGCTCGATTTCATAAGAATAAGCGTATTCAAAAGCTACTGAACAGGCATGGTCATCGTATTTTATGGTTGCCACCGTACAGCCCAGACTTAAACCCTATCGAGAAAAAATGGGCTCAGGTGAAGTTTCTACGCCAAGGCTGGATGGAGAATGATTTATCCAAATTGTTTTATGATATTTGTCCAAAGCATAACAGTTTTATTTTAAACTGACTATATCTAAATCTATATGCTGAATGCATAAATGCTGTTAAGTATCAGCAGGTTCCTGAGTCTGACTCTTCCCAAGGATAAAATCAGTCAGTATTTCAGCTGCCTTGGTAAGGTCTTTAACTTTATCAAAATCAAATTTCGAGCTAGACAGGAGTAGTCCGATCATTTCACGTTTTAGTTCGTTTTCTGGTGGCATAACTTTCACCTTAGCATATTTTATATATGTTATATCATAACATTATAAACCGTTCTATTGGCGGTTTATAATTTATAACACAAGGATGTAATGATGAAAAATTTAATACTAGCTGCAGCGCTATCTATCTTTGCACTGTCATCCAATGCCGGAGTCACAACGGTAGACAACCCCTTTCAAAGTAATACAGTTCAAAGCAATACAGTTTTGAAGGAGTCTGTCGAAGTTGATCACCCGCTATTCGCTAAAGGTGCTGGTGGTTCTCAATGTAAAGGCCTACCTCGTGTCTGTGGTCAAATGGCTAGCTGTGAGCAAGCAAAGCTGGCCCTTGAGTGCGGCAACACTAGATTGGACAGAGATAAGGATGGAGTCCCATGCGAATCGATTTGTCCAGGTGGTTAATTAGCCTAGCAATTCTACCAATAGCTGCATGTACACATGATCAAGACAATAGTTACGGCTATGGTTTCGCTTCTGGCTATGTTGTGGTGCATGAAGCATTTTGGGGTGCTGACCATGATACGCCCTACCCATTTACGACATCAGGTGAGATATCGTGTGTTTATTATCCGACTTTTGGCATCGAAGTATATTTCGAACCTGTAGGCTATATTAAAGACTCCTCTATTGGCACACCTCTCAATAAGGCTGCTGCTCAAGCTTTAAAACAAGCAGGTATGTCTTCAAACGTGCCCTACAGCATCAAGCAGGGCGCTGACTTGAACGAGGCTATAGCGTTGGGGCTGAAAGAGTGTGATAAGCGAATGTATAGGCTTGAGACTGAAAAGTGACTGAAATATAACTGACAGTCTGGTTAATAACTTTAATTTATATTGTAGAGAATAGAATGTAACTCACCCAACCCGCCATTGAGCGGGTTTTTTTGTGCTTGTAAATTCACATAAAAAACAAAATATTCACATTGTGTGCATTTATTCATTGACATATTTTCACATGGTGTGTAATATCACCTTATCAGCTAATACCGAGTTAGCCGAAGTACCAAACTTTAGACAATAAAAAGCCCTGAACATCCGACCAAGAACGCAGGGCTTACTCACCAAGGAGTGAAAAGATTATGACAGACAATAATGGTAAAAAGCAATGTTTCGATTTAGGCAGTAAAGACGGTTATTTGATTGTAGAGCTAGACGGCAATCAAGTTCATTTTGAAGTCACAGCAACTATGTCGGAAAAACTGCGAGACGCACTACCAGTTTTGGCAATAGACGCCGCTGGTAACGAGGTCAAGTATCAGCACGCGCCACATCACAATGATTTGATTATGAGCGCCTTTGTTGAGCTGGTTAATCAATCCTACTGGCAACGTACTCAGAGCCAACCGGTCCAAGAACGCAAGCCCTACCTTGATGCAGTTATCGACAAGGCAAGGCATCAAGCATGGCTCAGTAACGACTGGGAAAATGACATGAGGAACGAAGCTGCAATGTGTGGAGGTGTTTGATATGAAATGGACCTTATTCACGGCACTTTGGTTCGCATGGGGTGCGTTGGTCGCATCTTATGCAATCGCTGACGATAGCTACGAGCAGTCAGAACAAGCGCAAGTGGCAAAACACGCCAACGAATTTATCGCAAAAGCATACGGGAGAGAGTAACCATGGCTATGGTAGATAGAAAGTGCAAAAACTGCAAAAAATGGATAAAGGTTAGAAGCGCTGACATTAAGCGCGGTTGGGGTAAGTTTTGCTCAAAGTCATGCAAGGCTAAGAAGCAGTCGAAAACCATGCCTTTTGATAAAAATACGCAACGTACTTATAGAGCGCCAGCTAATAGCAATGGCGTTAGGGCTGAAACGTATTTTGATGATGATGCGCCTATGTTTAACGACCACGACAGCAATATAACCATAGATCAAGACTATACGTGGACTGGTTACTAATAACCACATAGGGAGAATAACCATGGGAACCGCAATCAAGTTTGAACAGCCAGACGGCAACGCGATCAAGACCAGCAACCTGAGTCGCGACGAGTGGCTTGAGCTACGTCAATCAGGCATCGGCGGTAGCGATATCGCCGCCATCTTGGGCGTATCGCCCTACGCCACTGCTTACGACGTGTACCAGTCCAAGACGCAGCCAGTGAGCGAGGATAGCAACGAGTTTGCTTACTGGGGCACGGTGCTTGAGGACGTGGTAGCGCGTGAATTTAGCAAACGCAGTGGCCTGAAGATTCAGAATGTGAACTTTTTGATGCGTCATCCAGAGCATCGCTGGGCCATCGCTAACATTGACCGCGCTGTAGTGAATAGTCACGTCAAAGGTTGGGGTAACGTCCGTTTCAAAGACGGTCGTTTAACCACCAATGAGATTGTCGAGATTAAAACTGCTAGCGAATACGTTGGCAAAAATTGGGGCAATGAAGAGTCAGACGAAGTACCCGATCAGTATCAGTGCCAAGCACAGTGGTATATGGGCGTGACTGGTGTTGATGTCTGCCACATGGCTGTACTAATTGGTGGCAACAAATATCGTCAGTACAAGATTGAACGTCACCAAGACTTCATCGATTACTTATTCGAAGCAGCCGAAAGCTTCTGGACTGAGAACGTACTAGCGGGTGTTGAGCCTGACGCTACAACCTTGCAGAACGCTAAAGACAAGTACCCTCGCCACAATCCTGATACCACGCTTGATGTTGAGCTTGATAGCGAAGCTGCCAAGGCTTTTGAGCATTACGAGCTACTAAAGGCGCAAGAGAAGGAAGTTAAAGCCGCGCTTGAGCTCGCCCAGACCGACCTTATTTGTCAGATTCAAGACAATGAGGCATTGGCGATTGATGGTGAGGTTGTCGCTACTTATAAGACGCAAATTAGCAACCGCTTTAACAGTAGTCAATTTAAAAAGGACATGCCAGAGCTTGCTGAGCAGTACATCAAGCAAAGCGAAAGCCGCGTGATGAGGGTTAAGTGATGAGTATAAACATAGGACAGGTTAATGATCCTGATGTAATCAAACTGGCTGGGCTAATGCAGCAAAAAGAAATACTGATCAGAGATATGCGGAATGTGGTTAAGCGACTTGATGGCACCGAGCACAAAGCAATGCTTGATATACAGTTTGTCCACGATAGACGTATAACTGCACTAAGGAGCAACGAGCGCCTAAAAGATGCTATTGACTCACAATCTGAATGGATCATCGACCGCATTTACGACACCGCTATTCAGAACATCGAAAAAGAAATCGCACCATTGGCAGATAAGGTGATGCAAAACCTAATTGAAGCCAATAGCCGAACCATTAAATTTTAAACAAGGAATACCCTCATGGAACATCAAGAAATCGCAGTAATGGAAGATCAGCAATACTCACCACAGCAAATCACGCTTGATGACTCGCTGTTTAATAAATGCCACCGTTTAGCAGAAATGATGGCCAAAGGTGCTTGCACTGTACCAAAGCATCTACAAGGCAATACAGGAGACTGCTTTGCTATCGTTGGTCAGTCATTGCGCTGGGGCATGGATCCTTACGCAGTGGCGCAAAAAACTCACTTGGTTAATGGTACGTTGGGTTATGAGGCACAGCTTGTCATCGCTGTGATCAATAACCGCGCCCCTATCGTTGACCGTATCAAGTTTGAATACTTTGGTGACTGGTCAAAGGTCAAAGGCAAAGACGATAAGTCCACTGATATTGGTGTTATCTGCCGCGCTACGTTTAAAGGCGACGATGAACCTACTGAGCTGAGCTTAACCATGGCGCAAGTTGGCCATGTTCGCAACTCACCTCTATGGGCTGCTGACCCACGCCAACAGCTTGCTTACTTAGCAGCCAAGCGTTTTAGCCGTCTGCATTGCCCTGACGTTATCTTGGGTGTTTATACGCCTGACGAGCTGGCTGACCGTAGCAATGAAGCACCTCGTAATGTCACGCCAAAAGCCGCCAATGCTGGTGCGTCTGCCCTACTTAATCGCGTCAAAGGCAAACAGCCAACAGCTGAAACACCTGTGATTGAGTATTACGACACTCATGAGCTGTTAGAGACTATCGCAAGTATTACAGACGTCAAGCAAGTAGCGCCAATTGGTAAAGAGATTGGCGAGATGCTTAATAATTCAGCTATCAATATTAAAGATGATGATGTTGATGAGTTACGCCAAGCTTTAGCAGATAAAAAGAAATCACTCACGTTGTCCGATGAATACGACAACATCATGAAGCACGTCAAGGCGGCCAAAACACCTGGAGACGTTGAGCGCATGCGCGGCTTGATAGCTGATAAGCAGCAAGACTTTAATGAAGGCGATATCAAGATGCTTAACGATACGTTGGATATTGTCGCTGAAGATATGAGCGCTAAGGGTTAATCAAATAAACGGTCTGGGCAGTACATCGCTCGGACCAAATAAGGAATGATTATGCCAAAAGTTAATAACAGCGGCGAAGTGACTCAGCAGAAATTAGGCAATTTAATTTCAGAAACCAATTTATTTTTATGGGAGTTACGGGCCGAGTTGTGTGCAATAAAGGGCAACGTCGATGAGTACGCCCCGCCTATAGATTTCTTAAAAGAAGCTCACCAAACAGCCGCCTTGCAACCCAAGATACACGGCTTATTGGGTGTTCACTTAATGATAATGATGATAAAGCACGGCGAGAAGAACAAAGTTAATGACAAAAAACTAGACAAGATGGTTTGGGATATTGGCGACTTCTTGGTCAAGCTAATGACGGATATTTAAGGAACAAACTATGAAAACACGCACAGAAGAAGAAATGGAAGCCCTAGCCGCCGAGCTGCTAGAAATTGATTTGGGATTGCCAAGCGTGTGTGAGACGTGCGGTAGCAATATGCAAAATCTGCATAAAGGAGAGTGATCGTGAGTAGCTTTTTAAATTGCCACATGGAGGGTGTTCACTCTCTATCAGTTGGCACCACAGAAGATGGAAAGCTAATACGAATGTTTATAGCTGAACGGCATCATAGGCTTTGGCGAAACTCTATGACAAATTTCAGAATGGGTGTCCAATCATTAGCTTTTCATAACCATAAATCAGACATTACTATTATTCCGCTAAATGGGGTTATTTTTAATATCTCATTATGTCCAGAAAATAGCGATGAGCGAAAATTTGCATTCAATGAATTTATCTATCATTCAGCGATTGTTGATAGAAACGCAGGGTATTTTAGCAAGACTGGCAAATCAATATCTATGGGGATAAAGCGCCATCGAGTGTCGCAACCGTTATTTTTGGAAGCTGAAACCTTGCATACAATCAGTGTTCCAATAAACACAAGCGCGAGCTGGCTAATTATTGAGGGCGATGATGCAGATGAAGATATTGAATATCTATCTTATTCAGCTTCTGATTTGTCTCAATGGTCATCAGTTGGGCTTTATCAGGAGGCAACCAGTCAGCAAGCCGAGGTGCTTAAAAACAAGTATTTAATGGGGGTTAAATCTAATGGCCACAATTGAAACTGACATCGATGTTGAAGCGCTCAAGAAGTCTGGTAAACGTGGTCGTGAGCTCGTTACCTTTGCTTTTAAAGAGCTAAATTACGATGGCGAAAAGCTTTTGCATACTGCCATCTATGCAGGTGCGCCGCATGTGAATCATATCTATGCTGCTAGCATGCTTGGTTATAGCCCTGCCACACTGCGCAACTGGTCCAGTCAAAGCAATGGGCCAATACAGCCAAAGCGCATCAATGGCACACCCTACTGGCGTATGCGTGACATACGAAACCTGTTGGATTTATAAGGAGAGTGTTGTGAGTGTTAACTGCCCCCACTGCGAAAAAGAAATCGATACCACCGATTGGATTGAGTGTTTTAATAATGACGGTGACGACTGGAATGAAGAATGCCCGCATTGCGAGGAAATTTTTAACGTAAATGTTAGTATCGAAGTTAATTACGACGTATCAACCACGCTAAGATACGGCTGCTAGTCGCTTACCCCCGCCTCACTCAAAATAAACTCCTCAATTTTTGTATGCCACATCCTCAAAAGATCAATGGGTCTATCGACATAGTGCTTCTCATCAATTGCACTTGGACGATGGCCCATAACCTGATTGACAACTCCCCGCGGTACATCTACCCACTCAGACAATGTCCTGAATGATTTGCGCATGGCTTTAGGCGGTAAGCTTGGTAACCCACTCTCTACAAGCAACGTGCGGTACTTCTTAGTGATATCAATATACCCTTCTTGTCTTACCTTACTCCCAAAAACAAATTCATTCACACGCGGCAAAGCTTGGATAGTCTGCTTGGTATAAGGTGTCAGCGGAATAATTCGCTCCCACTGATCAACCTTATCGACAATCTTAATAGTATTCCATTCAAAATCTATGTCAGTCCATTTTAGCTGCAGCATTTCCCCTGGTCGAGATCCGTTCATTAGCATGCAGATCAATGCCGCTCTTTGGACACTATCAATCTGGTCGACTACACTAAACCACGTTTTAAGCTGCTGCTTCTGCAGTGAGCCTTTATGGGCCCGCACATTTTGCACTGACTTATTAACTTTGCGACTGTTATAAGTTTTATTTGGTATCAGTCCAGAGTATTTATCTGTGTCCTCTGCCCAATTCGCGCAGGCTTTAAACATACGAAAGTTCTTGGCCATCGTAGTAGCGCGCGTCTCATTCTCTTTACGAATCCAAGACTCTACAAAATCGGGCGTGAGGTCAGCAAGCGAAACCTCCCATATATTACCGATTGGCTGTGCAGAATAAGGCTTGTTTGTCAAATAAGGACGCGCCGCTACATAGTGGTCAAGCTTATAATTGTCTGACCATTCAGATTTGTGCGTATTGATATAGTGTGTAAAGAGATCACCAAACGTCAATTTTTTACGTACTTGATCCCGCGCGAAAGCTTTGTTTTTTGCCAAGTTGTCAGCTTTGGTGCGTCTTGGATCAATGCCAGACGCTAACTGCTTACTAACCTCTGATGCCGCATCGATAGCATCTTGCAGACTCATAATGGGAAATTTACCCAAAGTGATACGCTTAGGTGTGCCGGTGCCGCCAATCCTACCTTGATAAACAAACGCTTTACTGCCGCCAGGTGATACGCGTACGCCTAAGCCTGCAAACCTTGCATCCCAGACGAAGTATTGTTTGTCCTGTGGTTCTAGTTTTTCAATTTTGGCAGTGGTTAACTTGGCTTCCATGTGATTACTAATCTATTTTGTAAAAAGTAATCATATAGTAATCTTATATAAAGTAAGTTGCCATAACCTGAGTGATACTTTTTTGCAGCAAACCAACCTAAGTAACTGATATTATTTACATAACTTGATTGTAAAGTTAATTGCGGTAAACTGAGTGATACGTTTATACGTGGACTCATAATCCTTTGGTCGTAGGTTCAAGTCCTACTGGGCCCACCACATATTAAATTAGGCTTGTTCGCAGCGATGCGGCAAGCCTTTTTTTATGGGTTTTAAAGAAGCAGAAAATAAGCAAATAGAGGATGAGCCGGCTTGGTACAACCCAACCTATAAAAAAACCCTAACAAACACTTCTTGCTAGGGTTTTAAAAAGACTGATGACGTGCACTGCTGTCTTGAGCAAAAGGTCTATCATCTATTAACGCCAGTCATTAGCTAACGTAAATCATCAACGACCGCCAACATGGCAATTAACGACGCTTCCCCCAGTTTCGCAGAACGCTCTGGTGACCACCCCATCACTGAGTCGGGGACGTTGTCGTTATCTTTAAACGGCATCTCTAAGGTATTGGCTAAGCAGTCAAAGCGTTCAGCGACCCAGTTGGTTGCAAGTGTCATATTCGCTTTACCCGGCGCATCAACGTCATAACCAAATTCAGACTGAAAATCGACACTGGCGAGTCTTAACACTTCTGAAAATCGATCCCGTAAACGTGCAAGGCGGTCATTATAACTTGGCGTACCTTGTGAGCCTGCAAGGAACACGTATGGTAATGCTTCATCGCCATGTACGTCATAGAATAAATCAACCCCCGTCTCCTCCATTTTCTTGATCACGTAGAACACTTCAGGGCTTTTTTCTAGACTTGGATTTGACCATTCACGGTTTAAATTGGTCCCTGCTGCGTTTGTGCGTAGATGTCCGCGTACACTGCCATCAGGGTTCATGTTAGGCACAATGTAGAAGTTTGCTTTGTCTAACAATAACCTACTGTTGGCATTGTCGCTGTCTAGCAGAGTGTCTATTAATCCTTCAACCAACCATTCTGCCATCGTCTCACCAGGGTGTTGACGCGCTGTAATCCAAATATTGCGTTTATTGGTATTGCCATCACCAATTTTCACTAAGGTTAGGTCGCGCTTATCGAGGGTTTCTCCTAAATGCTCTAAGGTTACTAACGGATGCTCTTGAGCTGCTGCTAATAAGTCTTGATGACGCTCATAGCTATAAGGCGCAAAGTAAGCGATTTGAATGGTGTCACACGCTAAGTCTGCCTTGATGCTTAACTGTCCATCTTTATAAGAGGTTGGCAGTCGGAACCAGTGCTGACGATCGTATGATGCAACCGCTTGATAATTCTCCCACCCTTTAGGATATGATGCGTCCCCTGCATTGAGAATATTGATTACGTACTGCTCTCCGATCTGACCTGATAGACGAAAGTTAAACCATTGAAAAAACGCGTCACCAACGTCTGGACGAATGGCCAGCTGAATGTCTTTTTTATTGTCTACATTAATAATGTCAATATTACCTGCATCGAAATTGGCAGTGATGTGCATAAATCTTCCTTCCTTATTGAATTTTTTTGTATGGTAGGGTTGCAAAAAATAGCAGTCAGGGCAACGGATAAATTGATCGCTATTTGTGCTTTATAACCCCAAATATAACATTTTTTCTCTGGCCGTAACTTCTTCTTTCACGCCTCGACGTACTTTTTAAAACACTAGCGATAGATGTTTAGAAATTACTATTTTATGGACGATCCATGCCTATTGCACACTTCCCTCTGGCACACTGGTCTTCAAACCAATAATTGTTTTGTTCATACCTTGAGCAATGTAGAGGATGAGTTAAAATTCAATACCAAAAGCCACCAACCACACGTTGCCGTTCGTCTCTCGGGGAATCTCTCATCTGTTTACCACATAAGTAAAAATGAAAATCATTTGCATTATTAAGCGGTTTTTATTTAGAATGCTTCATTTACTTTTAGACAGCTCACTATGATGTACATCAATAATTTAGCCTTAATACGTCAAAAGAAAGTATTGCTGCATCCAACTTCTTTTAAAATTGAGCCAAAAAAACTGTACGCCTTAATTGGTCACAACGGTTCAGGTAAGTCCAGCCTTATTAAAGCAATGGCAGGAGAGATGACGCCGACTCAAGGTGACATCCATATCAATGACCACAATTTACGAGAGTTTTCTGCCAAGGCATTAGCGCAAAATCTGGCGTATCTGCCGCAACACCTTCCTGACGCTGGTGCTTTCACTGTCTATGAGCTGGTGATGCTGGGAAGATATCCCCATCAAAAATGGCTACAAAAACCCTCTACGCAGGACCATGAGCAAGTGGATAAAGCCATCACACTCACGCAAGTCGATGCCTTTAGAGACCGTCAAGTGTCGACGCTATCTGGTGGTGAACGCGCACGCGTGTGGCTGGCGATGTGTTTGGCACAGCAGACAGAGTTTCTACTGTTAGATGAACCATTGGCGGCGCTTGATGTGGTTTATCAAGTTGAAGTTCTAAAGTTGATTCGGCAATTGGTTGACCAACAAGGCTTGGGTGTGGTCATTATTTTGCATGACTTGAACCTAGCGGCAAGGTTTTGTGATGAATTTATTGCCTTAAAACAAGGCCAGCTTTGTCACATGGGTGATGTCCCAAGTACGATGCAAAAAGAGGTGTTACATTCAATATTTGGGGTGGACTTTACCTTGCTAACCCATCCTGCCACTGACCACAAAGTAGCAGTTATATGAGAATTTATCGATCACAGCGCCACACTGCCTCCTCTTTGATCGGATTCTTTGTGGCTTTGTGCTGTAGCTTATTGTTAAGCAGTTGCCAGTCGCCTGATACCCCACCTACTCCCTTATCTAATCCAAACGATCAATCACTACCTAGTGTCATGACCCCCGACTGGGGAATTGCCGCGACGCTCATTGCCATGGGTTATCCACCTGTTGCTATGGGTGATAAACCCTTTTATAGAGAATGGGTCGGCAAACCCAGCATACCCGATACGACACTCGATGTAGGCACGCGCTATCAGCCCAATCCTGAAATGTTCTCTCAGCTAGACTTAGATATGGTGATAGACAACGCGTTTTATCAGCATTTGCATCCCATGTACGGCGATTTGCCCATCCATTCTATTGAATTGACCAGCCCTAATAAAGTCGCGACTTGGGAAGATTTTATAGAACCCACTTTAAAACTGGGAGAGTATGTTGGCCACCCTCAAGCCGCGCAGGCATACCTAGACAGAAGTCAGCAAAAAATAGCTCAAGCGGGCCAGACTTTTCGTGCGCGCTACCCCCATATTAGAAAATTGGCCGTTGTACAATTTGCTGACAGCAATAATTTGCGGATGTTTTCATACAATAGTTTGTTTCATCCCGCTTTAGAGGTCATGGGCCTACAGCTCGTGGCATTGGCAGATGGCAATCAATGGGGGTTTGCACCCATCATGCTAGAAGAGTTGGCGCAACTTGATGACGATACCTGCCTTGTGGTCGTGGAACCTCTCAGTAACCTGCTTAAGCTGGAATTACAAGACAGCTTAGTATGGCAACGACTGGGCTACTCCTTTGAGGGGAATCAACAATCTGCTGGTAAAGGACGCTGCGTCACCTTACTGCCCGCAACATGGAATAACAGTGGGGTGGCTTCTATGAATGTCTTAGCCGATCGCTTAACGAATGTCACTTTTGTAGGCAATACCGATTTATGATGAGTAAAAATAATTTTTTGTCTGCGAACCGCATTTATATGATGGTTGTCCTATTAATAGTGATGGCACTAGTAAGCAGTTACGCGGTCATACGTCAACTATGGCACCTACCTTTTTTCGAACTGTTTACCCCCTCGTTTGAGCTATCACTTGAGGACATGAGTGCCCAGCTGAAAATAGTACCGACGATGTTAGTGGCATCGACTGCAGGCGGTCTTTTAGGCTTGGTCAGTGTACTATTGCAACAGTTGGTTAAAAACACGCTTGCCTCGGACACGACACTGGCAGTCGGTAGTGGCGCCAACATGGCCTTGCTAATTGTCACTTTATTCCTGCCTAGTTTGGCGCTAGGAGGAAGCTTTTGGGTCGCTTTTGTCGGGGCACTTAGCAGTATGGCGATTGTATTCATCCTAGCTGCTCCTAGTCGCATGAATCCTTTGGTACTGGTGTTAGGAGGGTTGGTCACCAACATTTTATTGGGGGCTATCGCGGCCTTATTACTGATTTATTACGCTGAAGAATCCTTGAACGTCATGGTGTGGGCGGCAGGTAGCCTCACTCAGAACAACTGGCAAGTATCTGGCGTGTTAACCATTGCCAGCGTGGCTGCTTTTATCAGCTTAATGCCCTTGTTAAAACCCCTAGAGATAATGAGCTTGGACGATAGGCAGGCAAAAAGCTTGGGCGTACCTATCAACCTTATTCGCGGATTGGTGGTGGGATTGGTGGCCTTACTGACCGCTCTTGTCGTTAGTCGTGTGGGCCCTATTGGTTTTATTGGTTTGGGTGCCGCCACCCTTGTTAATGTGTTTTCCGTTCGGCGTATTGGTTACCGCCTGTTATTAGGTTATGGGTTTGGGGCACTTTTATTGTGGATTACCAGTAATGCCACGACACTACTACAACACTATCTGAGCTTAAATATTTCTGCTGATGCTATGACAGCCTTACTTGGCGCGCCATTGGTCATATGGCTGATAGTGACTCAAAGTCGCCAGCATACCGATGAGGTTATCCCAACTCTGGTGTCAGAGCGCCGTCCCACTCACTTAATTCGCTGGAGTGTGGCCTTAGTGCTGCTAGTAATAAGCGTGCTTGTCTTCACCGCCACCGCAAACGGCTGGCAACTAAACGCGATATGGCACTTAATTATTGATTTTAGGCTACCACGTACCCTAAGTGCTGCCGCCACTGGCGTCATGTTAGCGACGGCAGGCGTGTTGCTACAAACCTTGACGCGCAATCCTATGGCTAGCCCTGAAGTATTGGGCATTAGCTCAGGATCAGCGATCGGTGTGGTATTGGCCTTTATTTTCCTACCCAGTTTTGGCTACCTGGGTATTGTATTATCAGGACTATTAGGCGCCTCTATCGTGCTTGGTCTAATCTTATGGCTCGCTCGTCGGATCAATCCAGCCTATTTATTATTGGTTGGTGTGGCTATTGCCGCATTGATGGGAGGGCTGTTAAGCCTAGTCAAAATATCTGGGGATCAGCGCCTACAAGCGGTCCTCAGCTGGCTGTCAGGCTCTACGTATCTTGCCAGTCCCGAAACTGCGTGGCTGCTTGTGGCGTTTGCTTTATTACTCTTCTTATTGAGTTTTATGGTCATAAAACCATTAGAGATACTCAGTTTAGGTAGTGGCATAGCACGTGAACTCGGCGTGTCTTTGAGACTGTTTCAAAGTCTGATATTAATTCTCGTAGCAGCCCTTAGTACCGTATCGACTTTGGCAGTGGGTCCACTCAGTTTTGTCGGCCTGATGATTCCGCACCTCGCCAGCACACTAGGAGCCGTTCAGCTAAAGCGCCAATTGCAGCTGTCGGCTATTTTAGGAGCAGCCCTAATGGTCGTCGCTGACTGGCTGGGCCGCTATATTATCTTTCCTTACGAGATCCCAGCGGGCACGATTGCCGCCATTATTGGTGGCGCGTACTTCTTATACCTGATGCGTCGCATTAGAGCATAAACAGTAGTGTAAACACTATTAAAGAAAAGTTTGCCCAAAGTGACGATAACTGGCCGTGTCGTCATTCTGGACAAGCGAGACATTTAGACAATTAAAAGTCTTGCAAAAGCTATCGTTAGTGAACGATTACCATCACTTAGCCTACTCATAGCATTTAACAGTTTGCAGTGTGGTGTCGCCTCGTTTTTTAGCATCTATTCTTTCATTCCCAAATCGTCTATTCATACCCTTCGTTCTCTTCCCTCAAATTAATAAACTTACGGTGTAGGACATCGATGGATTCGTTAATGTTTCAAAAATATTTCATACTGTATTGCTAATAGTAACAATTATCATTATCATTTTTCGGCATTCGACCGTGTCTATCTAATACCAGCCAATGGGTATGTTATTTCTACAGCGTTTGATTAGCAAAAAATTTAACGCTGTATCAACATGATGTTGGACCGGCCACCCTACTACTATAATTGAGATCTTATTTGATGTTTACAATCACACAAAATATAAAGCGCCATAAACCCAGCACTTTAAGTTGGTTTGTCAAACAAACCATGCACCTGTCAGCCATTGCTTCTTTAGCGGTAAGTTCATCGATGATTCATGCTGAAACATCACCGCAAACCACGACTACGGATGAGAGTGGAAAAATCAATCGCGCAGACAGCGCAGTAGAACCAAGTACCACGCTACCCACCATCGTGGTCACAGCAGATATCAATAAACAAGTCACTGAAAATACTGATAGCTACACCATCCCTGTCGCTAGTAGCGCCACAGGATTGGCGTTATCAGCCAGAGAAACCCCGCAGGCCGTCAGTGTGGTCACCCATCAGCAGATCAAAGATCAAAACTCAAACAATTTAACAGAGGTACTCAAACGCGCACCCGCTATTCAAGTGGGCAGTATTGATGGCGCTCGCAGCGGGTTTTCAGCAAGGGGTTTTGGCATTAATGGCTTCCAAATTGACGGGTTGGACACTGACTTTGTTCAGCAGGCCGCCATGGGCGAATATGGTATTAACACCGCTATGTTTGATCATGTCGAAATTGTACGCGGCGCCACCGGTTTGATGAGTGGCACAGGTGACCCTTCTGCCAATGTTAACTTAATACGTAAACGTGCAGATAGCAGTGTACCTGCTACTGAACTCTCAGCTGACGTAGATCGTTATGGTCATTATGGCCTCAGTGTCGATCACAGCCAGCCATTGAGTGAGAGCGGTGCGGTACGGGGCCGAGTTGTGGCAAATTATCAAGATAGCGATACCTTTATCGACCGTCAAGAATTGGGACAAAATCTGCTTTATGCCACGGTTGATGCCGATGTGAGCGACAATACCACAGTCAGCATTGGGGCCAGCCGTCAGCACAATAAGTCAAAATCAACCATGTGGGGCGGTTTGCCAAGTTACTTAAGCGATGGCTCAAAAGCAGAATGGGACACCAGTAAGAATGGCAGTGCCAATTGGACAAACTGGGATGCTGACAACGTCTATTACTTTGCTGATATCGACCATGACTTCAATGAGAACTGGAACCTCACCACCAACGCCAGTTATAACGAGAGCGACAGTAGCCCAAAACTGCTGTACATGTATGCCAGCAGCGTTGATCCTGACGCTGGACTGATTTACAACTTAAATCCATTCCACGCCGATACCGAACGCAAGCAAGTCAATGTTAAAACCGAATTGACCGGTAATTTTGATGCCTTAGGTAGAACGCATCAAGTCATCGTCGGTGGGTCTTATAAGAAAAGCGATCTTGACACCTTTACTTATACAGCACCGCCCGACGGACTGTTGCCTGTGTCTGAATTTTCTGATTGGGATGGCAGTTATCCTGAACCAGTGTGGGGCGACAAAACCCAAAGCTCTGATGTCACTACCAAAGAAAAAGCCATTTTTGCAGCAACTCAGCTTCAGTTAACCGATCCTTTATCATTAATTTTGGGGTCACGTGTGTCTGATTATGAGCGCTCGGGTTTTCAGTATGGAACTAAAGTGAATACTGAATCCGAACGCATTTGGGCGCCTTATGCAGGCATTACGTATGATATCAATGATAACCACAGCCTCTATAGCAACTATAGCACTATCTTTCAACCTCAGTCAGAACGTGATATCAATGGTCGTTATCTCGATCCTATCGAAGGCAAAAACTATGAGGTCGGTCTAAAGAGCGAGTCAGACAACGGTGCGCTACAAAGCCAAGTCAGTGTCTTTAGAATCGAGCAAAACGACCTTGCACAACCCGATGGTGGTCAAACCATACCAGGTGCTGGTCTTGAAAAAGCCTATGTTGGCGCAGATGCTACCAGTTAAGGTGTTGAAGTAGAAGTCACCGGTCAGCTTAGTGACAAGCTACAAGCGACCATTGGCTACACGCATTTCAATGCTAAAGGCAAGAATGGCAAAGCCATCAACACTGGCTACGCTGACACCACGCTTAATCTGTTTGCCACCTATGATATGAACGATATCATTCCTAACTTGACCGTTGGTGGCGGTATTGATTGGTCAAACGGCTACTATGGTATTGTCACCAATCCTGTGACTGGGCGATCTGAAAAGTACGGCCAAGATGATGTGACACTGGCTAGCATCATGGCAAGGTATACCGTTAATGAAAATCTAGAAGCGCAGCTTAACGTCAATAATTTATTCAACCAAAAATATCTTGCTGGCGAAAACTTCTTTGGGTTAACGTATGGTGAACCTATAAATGTGGTAGGCAGATTGACCTATCGCTTTTAGTCTTCGTACTGATCATGACTGTATTGGTCACGACGCTTCATCTTAGTACACGGGCAGTCAAGGAACTGATTGAGTCCCCGCTTAACGAGATTAGCCAAACTGAAAAGCTGATATCTGTGTGCTAAGGACTTGCTGAGAATAAACTTTGGTGCCGTGATCGCTTTCTGCTGCGCCTGCTGCCACCATCAAAGGTATCAGGTGCTCTTCTGCACCCAGCAGATGAGATTCGAGCGCATGAGGCGCACGTGACCATTTAGATAAGGCTGCAAATCGCGCTTCTGGCTCCGCCTCCACAGCTTGAGTCAACCACTCATCAAATATCTCTGACGGTGCGGTAAAACGTGGGTCTCCATAGCCACGCATATTATGAAAACTCATACCACTTCCCACAATCAACACCCCTTCCTTACGTAATGACGCAATGGCTCGACCTGCCAGCAAGTGCGCTTCAGGGTTAAGCTCATTACGTAGCGACAACTGCACCACTGGAATGTCTGCCTCAGGAAACATCAGCTTCAACGGCACAAACACGCCATGGTCAAAGCCTCTAGAGATATCTTGTCTGTTGTCTAAACCTGCACTGGTGAGCAACTTACTAATACGATCTGCCAATACTGGCGCACCAGGCGCTGGATAAGTGAGCTGATAAGTATGCTTGGGAAAACCAAAATAGTCATAAATCAGCTCGGGTTGCCTGCCAGCGGTAACACTAAACTCAGGCGTTTGCCAATGGCCACTAACCATCAAGATAGCTGTGGGACGCTGTGGTAAACGACTTGAGATACTTTTTAGAAACGCAGACATTTTGTCCCACGTATCAGCCGGTTGCCAATCCATAAAAAAACATGGCCCCGCACCATGAGGGATAAACAGTACTGGCTGCGTTACTGAGTCGGCCGATAATGGAACGGACATGGCACTCTCCCCTATCTTATTACTTGTAAATTCATTACTCATTAACGTTACTCCAGCCTGTTTATTCAGGCGATAAATAATACGACGCAGCCTATAAACACTAAGGTTAGGCAAAAACTTTATGCATTTGCTGTCTGATTTACTGAGTGCTTTTAGGTCCAACAGGAACGATTCCATTCGGATTTAACGCCTTTATGGAGTAATATCCCGCCTTGATATGCTCTATACTCACCGTTGCTGCGATACCATCCAGTGCTAACATTCGTAGCATATAGGCATGCAGTGCTTTCATATCTTTAATCAAGTTACGATTGCATTTGAACAGTCCATAATACGCCGTATCAAAGCGTACAAGGGTGACAAATAAGCGAATATCGCTTTCGGTCAGCTGACTACCAAACAGATACTGGCGACCATCGCTCAGACGCTTTTCCAGTAAATCTAGCATGTGAAATACTTGATGATAAGCTTCTTCATAGGCAGGCTGTGTCGTTGCAAAACCCGCTTGATAGACCCCATTATTCAGATTGTTATATATGGCTAAATTTAGTGACTCAATGTCATCAGCCAACGCTTTTGGGCACAAATCAACATCGCTTGGCACTAGTTCTGCAAAGGCACTATTGAGCATCCGCAAAATGTCAGCGGACTCATTGTTGACGATAGTGCCGCTTTTTTTGTCCCATAGCACAGGTACAGTCGCCCGTCCGGTAAAGTCAGGCGCGGCTTTGGTGTAGAGTTGATGGACATATTGAGCACCGTTGATAGTATCATTGTCAGCACCATCGAACCCACCAAACTGCCAGCCTTGGTCACCAAGTTGTGGATTGACAACAGTGATATCAATCATTTCTTGTAGGCCTTTTAATTGCCGTACCATCAAGGTGCGTGATGCCCAAGGGCAAATCAATGCCACATATAAATGGTAGCGGCCTTTTTCTGCTTTAAAGCCACCAACGCCAGTCGGACCAGGCTCTCCATCCGGCGTAATCCAATGACGAAATGATGAGGTCTGACGGATAAACCGCCCTTGCTCGTCCTCAGCTTGTACTGGTTGCCAATTTTCAGACCACTTGCCATGAATCAACATAATCGCTTACTCCTAATGTCCTAATGCTGCTTTCGTTTTGATAGAAACGATTAAACACGCCCTAGTTTTTCTGATAAAGGCTTGTCCACACTGAGATACCCGCCACCTTGTATGGCTAAAGCAATCAAAGCAACAAACAAGGTCAATGCATACTCATAACCACCATCAGCGGCAAATAAACCATTACCAATATGTACAGAAAAGATAGCGACCAGCATAGTGAAGGCGGCTACTAGAGCGGCAGGACGAGTTAGCAGCCCTATTACTAGTGCAAGACCGCCGAAGAACTCCGCGCCTCCTGCCAGAAAAGCCATTAGATACCCAGGTTCAATGCCCATACTGCTCAGCCACTGCGCGGTACCTGCTAAGCCATTGCCACCGAACCAACCAAACAGCTTTTGGGCACCATGTGCGGCCAAAATCAAACCGACTGGTACACGAAGGATGAAAGCGGCAGACCCAGCTTTGGTCTGCAAAGTTTTATTGAACAGGGATGTTTGCATTTTATTCTTACTCCATGATGTTTCATTAAAATAAATTGTCAGCCTTTAGGCATAAACACACTTTACTATCAACGTAGCATCAGAGTAAGATAGCTTATAGGGAATAATTAACAACATACCATTGATAATAAAGGTAAGAGTAGACAACCCATGGATAGAATTGATGCGATGCGTGCCTTTGTCGCGGTCGTGACCGAAGGCAGCTTTAGTAATGCGGCAAACGCTTTGCGCCTGTCACCGCAATTGGTCAGCAAGTATGTCTCTAAGTTGGAAGATCAGCTCAATACACGTCTGCTTAATCGTACTACTCGTAAAGTCAGCCTCACTGAGGCTGGTAGTCACTACTTTGGGCACGCACAGCAGATTTTATTAAGTATTGATGACATGGAATCGCAATTAGGAGGCTTACAGCAGAACCCTAAAGGTACCTTAAGAATAAGTGCGCCTGTGTCGTTTGCCCTAAAACACATGGCGAGATTAGTCACCGACTTTCAGCGGCGTTATCCTTTGGTCAAGGTCGATCTACAACTGAGTGATCGTAAGGTAGATATCATTGAGGAAGGGTTCGATGTGGCATTGCGTATCGGGCAGCTAAAAAGCTCATCGCTTGTTGCCAAACAAATCGCACCCATTCGTGTGGTTTTATGCGCTTCGCCTCAGTATCTTGCAACGCATGGTACGCCTACACAGCTTGCCGACCTTAATCATCATCGTTATTTGCACTATAGCTACATGAATATGGAAGGACGGGAAGACCTCTACCAGTGCTTAAAGACAAAATACATGCAACAAGGGAGTGAATTTCGTAGTAATAATGGTGATGTACTGGTTGACGCTGCAATAGCGGGGGCGGGGTTGGTATTGCAACCGACGTTTATTGCCAGTGCTGCCCTTAGTAGTGGTAAGCTAGTGGTAGTGTTGCCTGAGTGTGAACCAGAGCCTTTAGGCTTATACGTTGTCTACGCGCACAGGAAACTATTGCCTCATAAAGTCAGGTGTTTTATTGATTTTATTGAAGGGTACTATGGTTCGCCGCCCTACTGGGATGAGTCTATAGCGACTGACTAACGCTTATGATCCTACTTAATATCAAAATTTCAGACTTTTTGAGAGCAATTGCTGATAAATTCATCAAATTTATAAACAACTATAGGGCAAATTAGCGCAGCTCAGCGGCTTTTTTATTGTAAACCTTAGCACTAACAGCAAAGTGCTGGGGCCTAAAATCCTCAAAAGAGTATTCCGTCTTTTTGTTTTTTTAGGGTCTTTAAATATTTTCACGTTTGTAGTCAAAGCCTTCTGCATCATAGATTTTATAAGTGACGTCCAGCAATGTTTTTAAAAGCTCTGCCTTATCAAAGTGCCTGACACTCATCACAATCGGTGAGGTAATCAATCGATCTTCAAAGGGTATATAAGTCACTTCTTGACTACGCAAATGTTCAAGGGTTTTGGGGACAATTGTCAAACCCTCACCGGCCGCCACCAATCCTAATGCAATGTGCAACTCACGCACTTCCGTAAAATAGTTGGCTTTTAAATTACGCGCCTCAAACAACTCCAAGACGTAATCGATAAAACTGGGACGCGGCGCGGTTGGGTACAGTAATAGATTCTCATTGGTTAAATCGGTTAGTCTCAAACTGGTACGCCCTTCTTGCGCGAAAGGATGACCAACAGGAACTGCAACCACCAAGCTTTCCTCTCTGAGCAACAGCCGCCGAATAGAGGCATCTTCGAACAGCAGCCTACCAAAACCAACGTCTATTTTGCCGTCTACCAATCCTTGTGTTTGTTGCCAAGAATTCAGCTCGTACAGTTTAATCTCGATGTTTGGATATACTTCACGAAAATAGGCGATTACTTTTGGCAAGATGCCGTACAGTATCGATGAGACAAAACCGATAGACAAAGAGTTGTCAAAATTACCTTTACGAATGGTCATCGCCCGCAGATCATCCGATTTCTTTAGTATCTGCATCGCATGATCATAAAAAAACTCCCCTGCTTCAGTCAGTTTGAGCGGGCGATTTTCCCTATCAATCAACGTGACGCCTATCTCTTCCTCTAGCTGCTTGATTTGTCTACTAAGGGGCGGCTGTGAGATATACAGGCGAGCAGCAGCCTTGTTAAAACTTTTTTCTTCTGCGACTGCCACAAAATAGCGTAAGTGCCTCAGTTCCATCTTTCTCTTCCTTGATTAAGCCTTGGGCTTTTTTAATGTCATTTTTCAGTGGTGTTACTAGTGGCTATATCAACTGAGTGAACGCGATCATAGCAACCATCTTTATACCTAAAGAACATAACACGGCGCAGGTTGGTTATAAAAATACCTAAAAGGTATCAATAGTAGACTAAATAGGTCTTAGACATGCAGTTATCTAGCATTTATAGTTCTTATTAAGCATAAGGAAGCAACACTCATTCAATTAGGGACTGTCATGATTCGTTCAATTAATACCTTGCTGGTACCAATACCTACTATTCGAGCGCATAAGCTTGCTTGTACCGTCATGAACGAACAAGTACTCGTGCTCGTACACATTCAAACAGAAGACGGTTATGAAGGCTGGGGCGAAGCGACGACGATTGGCGGCCTAAGCTATGCTGAAGAGAGTCCTCATAGCATCAAAACCAATATCGACACCTACTTTACCCCGCTACTACTAAAAGAGCAGCCCGCCAGCGCAGCAAAAGCGATGCAACTGTTAAACCTTCACATCAACGGCAACCGTTTTGCAAAGTGTGCGATTGAAACAGCGCTACTGGATATCGAAGGCAAACGTCTAAACCTGCCGGTGAGTGAGCTGATCGGTGGCCGGGTGCGTGATCGTATCGAGGTGGCGTGGACGCTGGCCAGTGGTAACACGGCTACCGATATCAGTGAGGCCAAGCAAATGATGGCACAAAAACGCCATCGTATCTTTAAGTTAAAAATTGGTAGCAATCCGATTCTTGAAGATGTCGCCCACGTACTGGCTATCAAACAAGCGCTACCAGATTGCCGAATTACCGTCGATGTCAATCAGGCGTGGTCAGAGCTTGAGGCAATGAAAGGCATTAGTCTACTGCAAGCAGGCGACGTTGACCTAATAGAGCAGCCCATCTCAATGCGCAATAAAACGGCCCTAAAACGGTTAACAGAGCACTTTGATGTGCCTATTATGGCGGATGAAGTGGTTCAAGACCCACAAAACGCTTTTCAGCTAGCAGCCGATCACTGTGCCGATGTCTTTGCGGTAAAAATTAACCAAGCAGGTGGCTTAAAGGCAGCATGCTTGATCGGACACATGGCACATTTAGCGGGTGTTGAGCTTTACGGCGGTACGATGTTAGAGGGCCCTATCGGTACAGCGGCATCAGCACACGTGTTTGCCACTTATCCTAGTTTGAGATTTGACACAGAGCTTTTCGGTCCACTCTTACTGACCGAAGATATCTTAGCACAGCCGCTTGACTACCAAAATTTTGGCCTGAGCGTTCCTACTGGCGCAGGTCTTGGTATCGAAGTAGATAGCGACAAGGTATACCACTATGCCAAACAAGCCGCGGCCACATTATAAAAACCAACATTATTACAAGACTATACGAGTAACTCTGACACTAAGAGCGTATAGCAAGCCGCCAAAAAGCGTCAAAAATACAGGTAACCATATATATGAATACTGAGTGCTGACAGGAAGCAGTTGTCAGCCACACTACCCTTCAACAGATACAAGGAAACAGTTATGTTATACCACGTCAGAATGGATGTTTTAATCCCAACGGATATGGATGCCGATAAGGTCAACGAGCTTAAAGCAACCGAAAAAGCCCTCTCACAAAAACTCCAAGAACAAGGTAAATGGCGTCACATTTGGCGTTTGGCTGGTGAGTACTCTAACTTTAGTATTTTCGATGTCGATAGTAATGAAGAGCTACACGACATCATGATGTCGCTCCCCCTGTACCCATACATGAAAGTTGAGGTCACGCCATTACTACGTCACCCATCATCTGTCCGTGATGATGATAGCTAAACCCGTAGACAGCGCTATTGGTCAGTGCCATCAGAGTGACTTATAACCAATCACCAATAGCGTATCAGCAATCGTTTCCACACATTTTTCTCATTAGACTTCCGTTGGTCTATCGCAGACCAAGGGTACTTTATGACCCAAAATTTAGTAGATCAGCCATTTAATCGACACAATTTAAGTAAGAAAGCTCAATATCAAAACCTTTAAATAGTCCTCAACAAGGAGAGAGACATGGAACGCAGCCAAATTGAAGCACTAGCCACGCAATTCATCAAAGGCAAAATTGACTTCCCTGAACAAGTCAATCCACGCGTACAAGAGATTGTATTACGTATCGTCACTGACCTCATGCAAACCATCAATGACTTAAAAATCACGGCCGATGAATACTGGACTGGGGTTGAATTTATTGGTGATTTGGGCAAAGAGGCCGGTTTATTATCACCCGGTCTTGGTTTTGATCACTTTATGGATTTGATGATTGAAGAAGATTTAAAAGAAGCGGGCCTTGATGGCGGGACCATACGTACTATCGAAGGGCCACTCTATGTCGCTGGTGCGCCAGAAGAAAAGGGCTTTGCTCGTCTAGACGACGGTACGGATCTTGACAATGGCACCGTGCTGTTTATGCAAGGGACTGTTTATGACAACGATGGCAAACCACTGCCGAATGCCAAAGTTGAAGTATGGCATGCCAATAGCTTAGGCAACTACTCTTTCTTTGATGAATCACAGTCTGATTTTAACCTACGTCGTAGCATCATCACGGACGAAAACGGCAATTATGCCTTCCGCAGTATTGTACCGCTCGGTTATTCAGTACCACCAGATGGCATGACGCAAAAAGTACTGGGCCCGCTCGGCCGTCATGGTCATCGCCCAGCCCACATCCACTTTTTTGCCAGTGCAGATGGACATCGCAAATTGACCACGCAAATTAACATCGATGGCGATGAGTACTTATGGGATGACTTTGCTTTTGCCAGTCGTGAAGGCTTGGTGCCAGAAGTGACGATGGTTGAAGACGCTGACAAGCTACAAGAAAAATCGCTTGATAAACCCTATGCCAGTATTGATTTTGATTTTCATCTCGTAAAAGACATCGATAAACCGGTCCAAGGCAGTGAAGTTGAACGCCGCCGTGCCCAAGGTTAAGGCTCACTTGTTATTGAATATAAGTAGCTAATAAACAGTAGATTCTTGTGTTTGATACGTCCCAAGTGTCGTATCAAACCTCACTCCCTACCCTCATTTAACACCGTTATTATACAAGGAAGGCCACCATGAGCGAGCGTATCAACCTAATACCTGAAGGATCAGATATCACTATTGATGATTTTTTAGAAGAAAGTAAAGAACAAGGGATCTATCGTCTGCATCGTAGTGCCTTCACCAATGAAGAGCTATTTGAGCTTGAGATAAAACACATTTTTGAGAGCAATTGGGTGTATTTGGCCCATGAAACGCAAGTCCCTGACAACAACGACTACTACACGTCATACATTGGTCGTCAGCCAGTCATCCTTGCCCGTAATAAGGAAGGCGAGCTGCACTGCATGATTAACTCATGTTCACACCGCGGTGCTCAGTTATGCCGTCATAAAAAAGGCAACAAAGCCACTTATACCTGCCCATTCCACGGTTGGACCTTTAACAACTCAGGCAAACTGCTCAAAGTAAAAGACCCAAGACACGCAGGATATCCTGAATGTTTTAATAAAGAAGGCTCGCATGACCTCAAGCAAGTCAAACTTGCCAACTATAAAGGCTTCTTATTTGCCAGTCTAAATGATGATGTCGAACCTATCGAAGACTGGCTTGGTGGCTCCACCAAAATCCTTGACATGATTGTCAACCAATCACCAGAAGGGTTAGAAGTTCTACGTGGCACGTCAACTTATACCTTTGATGGTAACTGGAAACTGCAAGCTGAAAATGGGGCCGACGGCTATCACGTCTCAGCTGTGCACTGGAACTATGCTGCGACAACTGCGCGCCGTAAAGAAACCGAAGCGGTTAAAGAAGACAATATCAAGGCCATGAACGCTGGTAAATGGGGTCGTCAAGGCGGTGGTTTTTACTCCTTTGAAAATGGTCATATGCTGCTATGGACTCAGTGGGAAAACCCACAAGACCGTCCAAACTATGCGTATCGTGACGACTACGTGGCCAAGTATGGCGAAGCCATGGCGGATTGGATGATTGGACGTTCGCGTAACTTATGTTTATATCCGAACGTCTACATCATGGATCAGTTCAGCTCGCAAATCCGTATGCTACGTCCTATTGCTGTTGATAAAACAGAAGTGAGTATTTGGTGTATCGCCCCAAAAGGTGAAAGCGATGAAGCACGTGCTCGCCGTATCCGTCAGTACGAAGATTTCTTTAACGTCACCGGCATGGCAACGCCCGATGACCTAGAGGAATTCCGCTCATGCCAAGAAGGCTATAACGGCATCAAGCTTGAATGGAATGATATGTGCCGAGGCTCAGAGCACTGGATAGAAGGTGCTGACGAAGGGGCAGCCGCCATCGATCTCAAACCTTTAATGAGTGGCGTTAAAACGGAAGACGAAGGCTTATATACCGTACAGCATCGCTACTGGCATCAAGAGATGAAAAAAGCCCTAGAGCAAGAAAAACAGCTACATGGTGAAGGGTAATACCAGCCACTAAGCCAAGCCAAATACGAAAGCCCGTCACTTGCTTGTTATGGCAGGACTCATAAATACATAAGGATATCGATAATGAAAAATGCAACCGTTAATATCGAAGAGGTTCGGCAGTTTTTATACCGTGAAGCGCGTTTACTTGATGAAAAAAACTGGGATGAATGGCTGACGTGCTATGACGAAGACTGTCCATTTTGGATGCCCAGCTGGGATGATGATGGCGAGCTCATCAGCGACCCACAAAGAGAGATCTCACTGATTTATTATCCTGATCGTCGTGGTCTTGAAGATCGTATTTTCCGTATCGAAACGGAGCGCTCTTCAGCGACCATCCCTGATACCCGCACCACCCACAACTTATCTAATATTGAGTTACTTGAAGATAATGACGGGATCGTGACTGTACGCTTTAACTGGATCAATAAATCTTATCGCTATCACGAGACCAATACCTATTGGGGATACTCTCAGTACAAGATAGATATGAATCAAGACAAACCAAAGATTTTAGATAAATACGTGGTCTTAAAAGACGACTATGTGCATCAAATTATGGATGTCTATCACATCTAGTTATCACTCACTCATTCTTCAGACACTAGGTTTCATTTAACACGTGTTGAAAAGGGATATTTCTCATGGAATACAATATTGCTCTACAGTTCGAAGACGGCGTCACAGGTTTTATCAAGTGTGAAGCAGATGAAACGGTTGCCGAAGCCGCTTATCGTCAAAAATTCAATATCCCAGTGGATTGTCTTGATGGCGCTTGCGGCACCTGCCGTTGTCACTGTGAGTCAGGTAGCTACGATATGCACCCTGACATGTATATCGAAGACGCGCTCACAGAAGCGGAAGCTGCTGAGGGTTACGTGTTGACCTGTCAGATGATTCCAGAAAGCGACTGCGTCATCAAAGTACCAAGCTCCTCTGAAGCCTGTAAAGTGGGTAAATCTACTTTCAAAGGCAAGCTACAACAGCTCAATGTACTGTCAGAGTCCACCATTCATTTTGGCGTGGACATCGAAAACCCAGATGCATTGGTGTTTTTGCCGGGTCAATACGTCAATATTAGTATTCCTGATTCTGACGAGACACGCTCTTACTCGTTTAGCTCTGTGCCGAGCGCGAAGCAGGCTGAGTTTGTCGTCCGTAATATACCTAACGGCAAGATGAGCACCTTCTTGTCTGATATCGCTCAGATTGGTCAGGACATTGACTTTGAAGGGCCATTTGGGAGTTTTTATCTACGTCCACTCGTCCGTCCGACACTATTTTTGGCAGGTGGGACAGGCATTGCCCCTTTCTTATCGATGCTAAAAAGTTTAGAGGTTGCTGGCGTCCATCACCCTGTCAATATGGTCTACGGCGTCACCAATGATACGGACTTAGTGGAAATCGCCAAACTTGAAGAAGTGAAACAAAACCATGCGTGGTTTGATTATCGTACCTGCGTGGCAAGCGAAGACAGTAGCCATGAGCGTAAAGGCTACGTCACAAGCCATGTTGAAGATGAGTGGTTAAATGGAGGTGACGTTGATGTTTATCTCTGTGGTCCTTTAGCCATGGTCGATGCGGTCAGTGACTGGCTAGATGCTAGCCAGCTAAAACCCAGCAATTTTTATTATGAGAAATTCACCCCAAGTGAAAAATAACATGGCTTAAACCATAGCGTGACAAGCAAGGTTTTTAGGAGACAGCAATGAGTAAGCGCTTTGAAAATAAAGTATGTATCGTCACTGGCGCCGCCCAAGGTATCGGGCGCAGCGTCGCCTTACGTCTAGCAAGTGAGGGTGCAAAGATCGTCATGGCCGACTTCTCACCGTTGGTGGAAGAAGTCTTGGCCGACATCACGGCAAACAGCGGTGATGCCACGATGATTCAAGCGGATCTTGAAACCTATCAAGGCGCACAAGCGGCTATCGATAAGGCTCTTAATACTTATGGTCGTATCGATGTACTCGTCAATAACGTTGGCGGGGCGATATGGATGAAGCCCTTTATCAACTTCTCAGAAGAAGAGGTGCAAAAAGAAATCAGTCGCTCGCTATTTCCAACCTTGTGGTGTTGCCGAGCGGTATTGCCAGTCATGGTCGAACAGCAAGCGGGCACCATTGTCAATGTCTCCTCCATCGCCACACGTGGTATTAACCGTATCCCCTACTCAACCGCGAAAGGTGGTGTGAATGCCATGACAGCCTCACTCGCTTTTGAGTACGCCCGTGACGGTATTCGTGTCAACGCGGTCGCAACGGGTGGTACAGAAGCGCCGCCCAGAAAGATTCCACGTAATGCTAAGCCCTTAACAGACGATGAAAAGTTATGGATGCAGGCAGTCGTTGATCAAACCATTGATCGCACCTTTATGAAACGCTATGGCACGATCGATGAACAAGTAAATGCCATTGTGTTTTTAGCGTCAGATGAGTCCTCTTATATCACTGGCAGTACGATCCCTGTGGGTGGCGGTGACGCAGGCTAAAGGCGCCCAACAAGCTCGGAGTTTGACTAATTTAACCTCTCCTACTCTAGGATTACCGCTCATTTGCAAGGAAGCAATATGGCCACTGTCATCCAAACCTTAAAAGAAGATTGGTCACTCTCCGCGTCAGTGGCAGGATTTTTGGCGGTGCTCATCTCGTATGCTGGCCCACTGATTATCTTTTTTCAGGCCGCACAAGCCGCGCAGGTCTCAGATGCAATGATGGCTTCTTGGATTTGGGGTATCTCAATTGGGGCTGCCGTATCTGGCATTTATCTCTCTATTAAGTACAAGACGCCGATCATCACCGCTTGGTCAGCGCCCGGTACAGCATTACTCGTGACCGTATTTCCTGAGATGAGTATCAATGAGGCCATATCTGCTTATATCCTCTCAGCAGTGGTCATATTTTTGGTGGGTGCAACAGGGTCTTTTGACAAGATTTTAAGGTGGATACCGAATGGTATTGCGGCCGGTATGATGGCCGGTATTTTGTTTCAGTTTGGCTTAGCGTTATTTGTGGCCACCAACACCATGCCATTTATCGTGTTTAGCATGCTTGGTTGTTACTTATTGGCCAAGCGTTTTTCACCGCGCTATACCATGATTTGGGTCTTGTTATGCGGGGTTATTTTAAGTCTCCTGCTCGGCAGGATGAATCCGGTTGCGATGAATTTGGCGATTACCATACCCACCGTTATTTGGCCTGAATGGACGTGGAATGCCACGTTTAATCTGGCCATTCCCTTAATCTTGGTCAGCTTAACAGGGCAGTTTTTACCGGGTATGGCCATCTTAAATCTCAGTGGCTACAACACACCAGCCAAACCCATCGTCAGTGTCGCAAGCCTTGCCTCATTGGTGGTCGCTTGTGTTGGTGGCATTACCATTGTACTCGCGGCGATTACTGCCGCGCTGTGTACGGGCAAAGATGCACATGAGCTCAAAGAAAAGCGCTATATCGCAGGCGTCGCCAATGGGCTTTTTTACTTATTAGGGGGATTGTTTGCCGGTAGCATTGTCATGGTGTTTAGTCTGTTGCCAAAAGAGCTGGTCGCAGCATTGGCAGGCCTTGCTCTTATTGGTGCTATTTCTGCCAACATCACGATTGCTATGAAAGATGACGGCCAACGAGACGCCGCCTTAATTACTTTTTTAGCAACCGCCTCTGGCATGAGTTTTCTTGGGTTAAGTTCTGTATTTTGGGGCATTGTTATCGGTATGGTGGCTCATTATGTTTTGACAAAAAAACGTTTGTCACCACTTTCTACCTAATCGCAAACACTATGGATAATTGATCATACCACCTTCTGATAACACCCATTCACACTCAGCCTCCTTAATGAATGATTCAACGGTTTTAACGAAAATTCTGGCTAATAATCTCTAACACTACTGTCTTATAGGATATCAATATGATTAACAAAGCGGATAAAAGTATCACAGATGTGCTCAGTCAAATCAAAGATGGCGCTACGATTATGATTGGTGGCTTCGGTACTGCAGGACAGCCTGCCGAACTGATTGACGGCCTCATCAGTTTGGGCGTTAAAGATTTGATTATCATCAATAATAACGCTGGTAACGGTGATCATGGCCTTGCCAAACTATTAAAATCTGGGGCGGTACGCAAAATCATTTGCTCGTTCCCGCGCCAATCAGACTCTTGGGTGTTTGATGAGCTGTATCATGCGGGCAAAATCGAGCTTGAATTGGTGCCACAAGGCAATCTCGCCTGTCGTATCCAAGCTGCAGGTATGGGACTTGGTGCGGTATATACGCCAACAGGTTTTGGTACTTTGCTCGCAGAAGGTAAAGAGACGCGCCATATCGATGGTAAAGACTATGTCTTAGAGTATCCAATTAAAGCAGATTTTGCCTTAATCAAAGCTGACAAGGGCGATCGCTGGGGTAACTTAGTCTATCGTAAGTCTGCCCGTAACTTTGGTCCAATCATGGCAATGGCGGCTGACGTGACCATCGCTCAAGTCTCTGAAACGGTAGATCTGGGTGAGCTTGATCCCGAACACATCATCACGCCGGGTATCTTTGTGCAGCATGTGGTGCAAATCCAGCCAACTCATGCCAACGCCGCAGCTATCGCTTAGTCATCGCTTAACACTGCCATTTATAAGGAGCTTCACCATGAGCCATACGTTATTAACACGGGATCAAATCGCCAAGCGTGCTGCCCAAGATATCCCAGATGGTGCCTATGTCAATTTGGGCATTGGTCTGCCCACCAAAATTGCAAAATATTTGCCTGCTGATAAGGATGTGTTTTTGCATTCAGAAAATGGCCTGTTGGCTTTTGGCCCTCCGCCCGCCAAAGGTGAGGAAGACCCCGAACTGATCAATGCCGGAAAAGAGTACGTCACCATGTTAGAGGGTGGCAGCTTCTTTCACCACGGCGACTCGTTTGCCATGATGCGTGGTGGACACATCGATATTTGCGTGTTGGGTGCGTTTCAAGTGGCGGCCAATGGCGACTTAGCTAACTGGAGTACCGGTGCAGAAGACGCAATACCCGCTGTCGGCGGCGCCATGGATTTAGCGGTTGGTGCTAAAAAAGTCTTTGTCATGACCAATCACACGACGAAAACAGGCGATCCTAAAATTGTCAGTGAACTGACCTACCCCGTGACTGGCAAACACTGCGTGGATCGTGTTTACACCGATCTGTGTGTCATTGATGTCACTGATAAAGGCTTAGCAGTCACAGAGATGATTGACGGTATGAGCTTTGCTGAGTTGCAAGCAGTGACTGGTGCTAGGCTCATTGATGCCACTCATTCATAAAAAAACTCACAATCCAAACCCAACTCTCAGGACAGGATACTCACCATGACTGATTTCATTACTGGTTTAAATGATGCTTATATTATAGACGCCATTCGCACACCTTTTGGGCGTTACGGTGGCGGCTTGGCACCAGTACGGGCGGATGACTTAGGCGCTATCCCTATCAAAGCACTAATGGAGCGCAATACCAACGTCGACTGGATGCAAGTAGATGATGTCATCTATGGCTGCGCCAATCAAAGCGGTGAGGATAACCGTAACGTCGGGCGTATGTCGTCACTGCTCGCAGGCCTTCCCTATCAGGTGCCTGCCACCACCGTCAACCGCTTATGTGGCTCATCAATGGATGCGCTAGCCATCGCCGCGCGCGCGATTAAAGCAGGAGAAGCCGATCTCATTATCGCAGGCGGCGTTGAGAGCATGAGCCGTGCGCCGTTTGTGATGGGCAAATCAGATAAAGCGTTTGGGCGTGGCCAAACGCTTGAAGACACTACGATGGGCTGGCGTTTCATCAATCCAAAGCTCGACAAATTATATGGCACCGAGACCATGCCGCAAACGGCAGAAAACGTCGCCGAGCAGTTCAACATCAATCGCGCTGACCAAGATGCTTTTGCCCTACGTAGCCAACAACGTACCAAAGCTGCAGAAGCGGCAGGATTTTTCAAAGACGAGATTACCCCAGTCGTCATCCCGCAGCGCAAAGGCGATGCGGTCATTGTCGATACTGATGAGCATCCTCGGGCTGATACCACGCTTGAAAAATTAACCAAACTGCGTGCCATCGTCAAAGAAAACGGCACCGTAACAGCCGGTAATGCCTCAGGGATTAATGATGGTGCGGCGGCTTTTTTAGTCGCTTCAAAGCAAGCGGTGAAGCAATTTAACTTAAAGCCGCGTGCCCGTGTTGTGGCGGCTACGACGGTCGGGGTTGAGCCACGCATCATGGGGTTTGCCCCTGCACCGGCAATGAAAAAGCTATTGGCGCAAACAGGATTGTCGCTCGATGAGATGGATGTCATTGAATTAAACGAAGCATTTGCGGCGCAATCGCTAGCCTGTACACGCGACTTAGGTTTGCCAGATGATAGCGCACGCGTCAATCCCAATGGTGGAGCGATTGCGCTTGGTCACCCCTTAGGTGCGTCGGGCGCAAGGCTGATCTTAACCGCACTCAATCAACTTGAAAAAACGGACAAACGCTTTGCCATCTGCTCCATGTGTATTGGGGTGGGACAAGGCATCGCCATGATTATTGAACGTGTTGACCATTGCGCATAGAACATATAAATAGTTAACCATCATAGCCACAAGCCTATGCGCCACTGACACGATAATGACACCATTCCAAATAAGGATAATAGTTATGCCCGTATTTAACAATGAAGACGTTACTTTACACTATGCTACTTTTGGTGATAGTCACCACCCTGCGCTTATATTCTCCAACTCCTTAGGGACAAGTTACCACATGTGGCAGCCGCAAATTGACGCCTTGCAAAACGATTACTTCATTATTTGTTATGACACTCGCGGTCATGGTAAATCTTCTGCGCCCAAAAGCCCTTATAGTCTTGATGAGCTTGGTCAAGACGTCATTGATTTGCTTGATCATCTGAATATTGATAAAGCATTTTTTTGCGGCATCTCAATGGGCGGCATGACTGGTCAATGGCTAGCCCTCAATTATGCTAACCGCTTTCACCACTTAATGCTATGCAATACCGCCGCGAAGATTGGGAACGAGGGAGCATGGACAGATCGTGCGCAGTTGGTACGAGAGCAAGGTCTAGACCCTATTGCCGCCACAGCAGCATCGCGTTGGTTTACCGCAGGCTTTATCGATACCCATCCTGAGGTCGTACAAACCTTATCTGATACGCTTGCCGCTGGTAGTAGCGAGGGTTATGCCAGCTGCTGTGAAGCGCTGTCTGTCGCTGATACTCGCGAACAGTTAAAAGATATCGATGTCGCGATTACAGTGGTGGCAGGATCTAAAGATCCTGTGACGACGGTTGCTGATGGTCAATATATGGTCGAGCGTCTCCCAAACGCCACGCTTGCCACGATCGACGCTTCACACATCTCAAATATTGAGCAGCCTGAGGTATTTAACCAGCTTGTGCGACAACATTTGACCCATTCATAACGTCAAACTTATTGCGCACTTAAGTAGCCATGTGAGAAGAGAAAACCCAGTAGCTCATATATCTTTTAGATATATGAGCTGTTTTTTTACCCGTGTTTTTAAAAGTGTGATTTACGGTCAGTAAACACCTGATTTTTGTACAACAGTCACAGAGCAGAAGTCATAGGCTTATAAATCATAACTACGCATTTTAGTGGCAGCCCTTATTTCCCCTACACTACCCAAGCACCAACCATACCTTTTTGGTATAAATTTATACTTAGAGGGTTTTTGACTTGATCCTTAGAAAACCCTAACTTAATAAGTACTTATAGGGACATTACCCATGGAGAAAGACGAATGGAATCACCAACGTTAAACGTCAATAAAGTGATTGATGACGCCAAATTCGCACCCTTTCATTGGAAAGTGCTGTTTTGGTGTTTATTAATTATTATCTTTGATGGCTACGATCTCATCATTTATGGTGTGGCACTACCACTGCTTATGGAAGAGTGGTCATTGACGGCTGTACAAGCAGGTTTTCTTGCCAGCGCGGCCTTATTTGGCATGATGTTTGGGGCGATGATCTTTGGTACGTTATCTGACAAGATCGGTCGCAAAAAAACCATCATGATTTGCGTGGGCCTGTTCAGCACCTTTACCTTTTTAGGCGCGTTTGCTAGTGGTCCAATGCAGTTTGCTGCCTTGCGCTTTATCGCCGGTTTGGGTATTGGTGGCGTGATGCCAATCTGTGTCGCACTGACTTCAGAGTATGCGCCGAAACGCATCCGCAGTACGTTGGTCGCGGTGATGTTCAGTGGCTATGCCATCGGTGGTATGGCATCCGCCCTACTAGGCTCGTTTTTGGTGGTGGACTTTGGCTGGGAGGTGATGTTTTATATTGCCGGCATACCGACCTTGCTGCTACCTATTATTTGGAAGATGCTGCCTGAGTCTTTGATGTATCTTGTCAAAGAAAAACGAGACACAGAGGCGAAAGTCATCGTGCAAAAACTGGCGCCACAGGCAACCGTCACTACTACTACCACTTTATTGTTAGACGAACCGACCAAAGGTGATGACGCTCCTATTAAAGCGCTGTTCCTAAAAAACCGCGGCTTTACGACCATTATGTTTTGGGTTGCTTTCTTTATGTGCCTACTGATGGTTTACGCCCTCGCCAGCTGGTTGCCCAAACTGATGATTCAAGCGGGTTATTCGCTAGGCGCTAGTATGCTGTTTTTATTTGCGCTCAATATTGGTGGCATGGTGGGTGCGATTGGTGGCGGTGTGCTGGCTGATAAATTCCACCTTAAGCCGGTCTTGACCACTATGTTTGCTCTTGGTGCGGTTTCATTAATACTGCTTGGTTATAACAGTCCTCAGGTGGTGTTATACACCCTCATCGCGATTGCTGGCGCCACGACGATCGGCTCACAGATATTGCTCTATACCTTTGTGGCTCAGTACTACCCTACCGCGGTTCGTACGACAGCGATGGGCTGGGCATCAGGTATCGGGCGCATTGGCGCGATTGTTGGACCCATTTTGACGGGTGCGTTACTGACACTTGAGCTCAGTCATCAAACCAACTTTTTGTTTATCGCCATACCAGGTATTATTGCCGCCATTGCCATTTTCTTAGTGAACCTCAGTGCTGCGGTTGACAGTAAAAAAAATCAGCCACCACAGATGGCTTTAGACACCCCAATCTCGACTTAAAATTCACTTAAGCGTGATATGCGGTTGCACACGCAGTTGCACACGCAGTTGCACACGATTATTTAACACTTATCAATTTTTAGCGTATTCACGATGTGAGTACGCTATTTCTTTATTGTCAACGTATGGTCAGGTCAACCGAAAAAGGCTACAGGGGGATGAAGTTGTCGTATTAAGACGGAAAAACCACCACCGCATCTCCCTCTTGCCATGGTTGAAATTTGGTCATGACTTGCAGAAATAACGGGTGCGCAAGCCAGTTCTGTAGCCACTGTTGCAGCTTAGGATATGGCAAGCTATAAAAAGTATCACGATCCACATGGGCGAATTGGCGAACAAAAGGCATGATGCCAATATCAGCAATAGTCACACGACTCCCCAGTAAGTAGGCATTTTTGGTCAGTAATTCCTCCAAAACCTGCAAAAACGCTTCTCCCCGCTGTCGATACGCTGTCTGCGTCATCTCTAAATGACGATCGGCGTATTTGTAGCGATCTAGCCAGTGTTTAAACTCATTGTCGTTTTGCTCAATTAAAGCATGGGCCTGAGATAAAACGTTTTCATCAAGCAGCCCTTGTGGGTCTTGCTGCTCCAATGCCCACACCATTATCTCTAGGCTCTCTTCAATCACCGTCCCATCCGCACGCTGTAAAACCGGTACGGTACCTTTCGGGCTAATCTCTAGCATCTGTTCCGGTTTGTTTTTGAGCGTGATCTCCCGCAGCGCCACTGGCAATTCGGCAAATAAAAGGCCAAGACGAGCTCGCATGGCGTAGGGACAACGACGAAAAGAGTACAGACGGTGAAGCGGTGAAGTCATAGTTATTCCTGTAGTTGGATGAGCTCAAGGGGTCAGAGCCCCTGTTTTCAGTAGTTACCAAATATTAGTCTTAATCAAGTTATCACAGCTCGCTTTTAAAGCGTTTACGCACCTGACGCAAGTATAAAGCCGGTGCCACTCGCCACAGTAAACTGCCAAAGCGCGAAATAGGTTCAGGCAGTATCCAGCGTTTGCGCTGCTGTAACCCTTGATCGATCAAGTCCGCCATCCATTCAGCGCTGCGCATATTACCTACCATCGAGCGTGGGTGCCGGGCGATGCCACCATCATGCCCCAGCGCATGATTCTCAATAGGCGTATCCAGAAAGCTTGGGTACACCATGAGGATATGAATACCCTCAGACTCTAGCTCCAAGCGTAGCACTTCAAAGAATTGTGTCAATGCCCCCTTAGCAGCGCAGTATGCTGCTCGCCCCGGCACTGGCATCCAACCTGCCATCGAGCCAATACAGACAATCTGACCGCTGGATTCACGTAGCAGAGGTAGTGCAGCCATGGTCAACTCTACTGCCCCCTGCCAATCTACCGCCATGACCTTCCGGAACACCGCAGGATCAGTCTGATGCGCTGGTGAGCGGTGGGTAATTCCAGCATTATTAACCAGTAGATCAAGCCGACCAAAACGTTCACGCACTTGCTCAATAAGAAAAGCAATATCATCGATTTGAGTGATATCTGTGGTGATCGCCATGACTCTATCAGAGTATCCCAACTCAGTAGCACGTGCGCTTAAAGCTGGCCCGTCTATATCGGCCAGCACCAAACAATGTCCCGCTGCGTACCAGTGACGAGACATCGCCCAGCCCAGACCCGAGGCCGCACCAGTGATTAGAGTGACAGATGTTAATGACATTGATGACATTCTCTGTATCAGGGTTTACGCAGACCATTACGTTCGATGAAGTACTCAAACGTTTCGGCAGACGTCTTCGCTAAAGGATAACCAAACTCTTCTTTTAACCGCTGATTGCTGAGAACAGGACGATACCGCAAAAAATTAACTTGCTCTGGCCCCGTTGGTTTGCCACGCCATTTTGCAACCTGCAGCCCAGATTTAACCAGCCATACTGGCAGCGTAAGTAGCGGTTTGTTGAGTCGATTAGCAATATCCTTCATCGTCAGCGCTCCATCACCAGCCATATTATAGATACCAACTTTGTCCTCGCGTATTCCCATCTCCATGGCTCCAATCACGTCTTGATCCCAAATAAACACAAAAGGCGAATCGCTACCTTTAAGCGCAAGAACACGCGGCGCCATAAACAAACTGGTAATCTGGTTACGAGTATCGGCTCCCAATACGGTACCCGGCCGAAAAATGAGTTGCTGTAGTTGCGGATGCTGCTGGCGGAAATCGGCAAGCATTTCCTCGACCTGCCTTTTGTGGTCGGAGTAGGCAAACTCAGTGTTACCGCGTAATGCATCTTGTTCGTCTATCCATTCAGGATTATCAGCGTGATAACCGTAAGCCGCTCCAGAACTGGTCAGCGTTAAGTGCTGTACACCTGCCTTAATGCAGCAGTCGAGCACGTTGCGCGTGCCATTGACATCGATATCATAGTCACGAGCGCGATCTTTCGATGCTTGCAGGATGGAGGCTAGATGCACAACATGGGTAATGTGCTCTTTTTTTAGTAATGCTGTCAGACTCTGATCGCGTACATCCAGTACTGCAACTGAGAAATCCAAATCGTCGCGGCGGCGGATATCTGTACCGACTACATGATAATGAGCAGCCAGTCGATTACCCAGTTGATGGCCTATATAGCCAGCTGCGCCAATGATTAGTATACGTTTATTCATAGGGAATCCGTGCCCAGGTTTGTGAAAGTGTGAGGCCTGACACTAAGTGCCAGACGCCCCAGAATGCCGTGATCAGCATCATGCCGCCCGCCTCTGGGAAAAAGGTAAATAAAATGACCAAACCCAATCCTGAGTTTTGGATGCCCACCTCCAAGGTCACAGCGCGTCGATCAGCGATTGGTAACTTGAGAATTCGGCCTATCCCATAACCCAACGAGAGTGCCAGCAGGTTGTGTGCCACTACCAACCAAAAAAAGCTGTGAAAGCGCTCTATAAAAAGGGCGACATTACTTGAAAAAGCAATCGCGACAAAACCCATTAACACCAGCAGCGAGACGATGCGCAGTGGTTTTTGAATGCGTACTACTAAATCCGGTAGTTTGCGCCCGGTCACCATACCGAGCACTAAAGGCACTGCCAGAACCAGCAAAACCAGTATCAAAATGCTGCTAGGCTCGATCGTGATTTGCGTCAAGTATTCGCGTGTATGCGGGTTAAGCCAACCGTAAAAGGCAAAATTCAATGGTGTTAATACGGTCGCAGCAAGACTCGATACAGCTGTCATGCTGACTGACACCGCAACATTGCCGCGTGCCAGCCAAGTCATGATATTAGAGAAACTACCGCCAGGACAGGACGCCACCAAAATCATCCCTAGCGCCAGCTCTGGGTCGATGTTTAATGCCCAAGTAAGCAGACACGTCATCAAAGGCAACAACAAAAACTGAGCAAATAAACCGGCAATTGGTGCGATTGGCGACAAAATGACGCGCTTAAAATCTTCGAGACGCAGGCTCAGTGACACACCAAACATCATTAACGCCAAGATAAGATTAAGCAAAACCAGACTACTTGGTGAAAATACCACCGCCGCCATCATACTTCTGATGCCAGTATAGGTTGTTCTATCTTGAGCTCAGCTATGTGCTTGGACAGAGTATCTAAGTACTCATCTTTATTCACATAATACGCCATGCGTGCAAGCTTGATATAATTATAGCCACCATCGAGATTTGTGCCAGCACGCTGACGTTTCACCTCATTGAACTGTCTGGCGGCTTCTGTGTTCTGCTCGCGCTGCTGAATATAAAGCGCCACCAGCCGCGCTTGTTGATTGCGACCCTCCCAGCCCAAACCTGCGGCTTCAACCATACCCATCATAAATAAATTGTCATGGATAGGATGAAACACATTCATGTAGAGCTGCGGTGCATCTTGATTGACCGGCCAGTTGAGATGCTGTCGGTCAATGAATGGATAGTCAAGTAGGTAACCGGTCGCCATGAGAATCAAGTCATAATCATGACTTTCACCATCACTAAACGTCACAGTGTGACCATCTATGTGACGAATATCCCGACGCGCCTTAATATCGCCATGTCCCAAATGGTGTAACACCAGTGAGTTGACCACTGGATGGGACTCATACATACGATAATTTGGATTCGGTAATCCGTAATCGGAGGGTTTGCCAATGATCATCCGGATCATGGCAGCGTCCATGCGCTGTTTCACCGGACGTGGCAGCTTTAGCTTGCCGCCGAGCGTGTCACTTGGCTGACCTTTAATAAATTTGGGCAAAAAGTAATAGCCTCGGCGCAAACTGATGTCCACGGACTTGGCATGATGTACTGCATCAACGGCAATATCCGCCCCAGAGTTACCGCAGCCAACGATCAGCACGCGTTTGTCTGTGAAAATGGAGGGACTACGGTACTCGGATGAGTGCATCAACTTGCCTGCAAACTCACCCGGCAAGCTTGGCATATTAGGGGTGTGCAAAGTGCCGTTAGCGATCAAGACACCATCGAATAAGCGTGATTGCGTTTGCCCATCACATTCACTAATGAGACGCCAACGATCATCTTCCGGCTCCACGCTAATCACTCGCGTGCCGAACTCGTAATGTGATTTGAGATTGAAAGTGTCTGCAAAATCGCGGAAGTACTGACGTAGCTGCGTATGATGAGGGTAAGAAGCGGCCGAGTCATTCATAGGGAATTCGGCGAATTCGGTCATGCGCTTGGATGAAATTAAATGGGCGCTTTCATACATAGTGCTGTGTGGATTGTCGATATCCCACAATCCGCCCACATCTGTGTGCAACTCAAAACCTGTGAAAGCAATATTCAGTTTTTGTAAGTTTCGGGCTGCAGCCAACCCCATTGGACCTGCTCCAATCACTGCATACATGAGAATCACCTTAAAAATCCATTTTATTATATTAATCAGCCAGTTCCATCTGACTGCCCTACTGGCGGGCATTACCAGCGTCTTGCTTACCCTTAACACAGAAATAGCATACATTTAACCATTTGCCCGAGCAAACGAATAAAGCGACTCAGTAGATCTCTTACGCTGTTTGCGTGTTGCCGCTCCTCACATCTTGTATTGTCACCTCTGTTGTCACAGCTATAAAATAACGTCCCGTCAAGCCTAAACACATTGACATCCACACCGATTAACGTAATAATAATTTAGATGTTAATGGTTATCACTAACCTACATCGCTTATCGATCCTCACAGCTTATTCGTTCATGTATTTCTGTCTCTCTAGGGCGTGTCCTCATTTTAAAAATGGTGATAAAAATGAGATAAATTGCAGTCAAATAAGAAAAATAGTGCAGATAATATCGAGATATTACCCAACTATTTGCCGCTGTTTGGCAAAATTTAGCCATTTTTAGCCCATTTAGATAACTATCGATTGAATTGAGGACATGCCCTAGTCAGTTATAGATATCTTGTTGATCAACATCAAGTCTCTGATTGTTTTATCTACCCTCTCCGCGACTTCGTATTTTTAGATATCAGTTAATTGACTGCTATTTGATTTTTAGCTTGGAATCATATTTATGGCTCAACCACTTGCCCAGCATGATATCAATAAAACACCGTTAGCCATTACCGATAAAGACCAATTCGTCAGTCACATCAATGAAGAGCATCAAGATGAACTTGCCATGTTTATCAACGCTTTTACCAAAAAATCAATGCGCGAGTACGAGATAGCGACGATAAAAGAGATCTATAGTGATGGCATATTGCTAGAGGTCATAACCCCTACTACTGACAACAACACAGCCAGCACACTTCAAGCTAAAAGCCCTGTCAGCGGCCACATTTTCGCAGCCGCCTCCGCTGTCACAAGTCAGCACTTCATCCATTTTACGTCCCCTATTAGCGACTCAGTGGCACTGCAAGAGCAATACATCACACTGTTGCAAAAGTCTGCCAGCCAGCTTGGCAAACGCACGATTAAACTTCAAGAGCAACGTTTTACTGTGATGAATGGTTATTATGCCAGTCCTAATCTATACCGATTGGTGGTAACCGCACCTGCTAGCACCCCGCTTAATCATCCAGGTTATGCCTATTTATTTGAACTTGGTTCCGACGGATTATTGGCGCCAAACAATGAATCAGTGGACAATGTCTCAGCAGACAACGAATCAGTAAATCAGGACAAGCCTTTGCAGCGTTATTACACTTTACGAAAAGCTTGGCAAGATTCAGACAGCGCCGCTGTTCAAGCTTGGATAGATGTCTATGTTCATGGTGACACCCCAGGCGGTAACTGGGCGCGCGCGCTCACCCGTGACATGCAAATAAAAAGTGTGCGTGAGTATCCTGAAAAAACAGAACATCTCTCTGAAGGCCAATGCTTACTCATCTGTGATGAAACCTCGCTGCCTACAGTAGCCAATCTATTAGAGAACTGGCAAAACCCATTATCTCCCCTTGTCATTGCCATCACCAATGATCCAGAGGACGTGAGTTACCTCCATACCCTAAAACTTAGCGACCATCTACGTCAGGACGAGTGTTTTTTACAAAACAACTTACTGCCTATTGTCAATACACCTAAGACTGACCTTGCTGCACAAATAGTGATGTTATTACAAACGCAGCTCACCACCATGCCGCGCAAGATTGACAAGGTATGGGGCGCGCTTGAGGCAGCAGATATCAAGTCGTTACGACCAAAATTAAAAGCAAGCCTTGGCTTATCACGTCAGGATATGGTGATAAAGGTGTATTGGCGAGTGCAATAAACCGTTCGCGCCTTATACATTCACACACAGTAGAGATTGAACGACTCATCGATTATCGATAAATATGAATCGCTCTAGCAAAGTAAGTAGCGCTTTTATCTGATGGCTTGCACTACATGAGTATGGCGCTTTAAACGCTTGATCGAGTACACCATCATAACGTTAAGGACACTCTTTATCCTTGACAGACAGGTTTACACTTAATGCGGTAATGTTATTGTAATGAAAACAATTATCATTATAATATGCGTTTAAATCACACGCTGGAAATATTCATGCAACTGTCTCGCTTATACTCTGCTATTTTTCGCCTTAATCCCATGAATGTGTCTGACACCCCGCTCTCATTAAAGTCAGTATGCTCCTCTTGTCTGTCCACTTCCATGGTGATACTCGGGGTGAGTCAAGCTGCGTGGGCACAAACAGATATCAATACCGATACCCAGTCAGCCGATCCTAGCGTCGTACTGGACACCATTGTAGTGACCAGTAGCGCCGATGCCTCAGCAGACGGATTACCCCCTGCTTATGCAGGCGAGCAAGTTGCCACAGGCAGCCGCGTTGGGATCTTAGGGAATCAAGACATCATGGATACGCCGTTCTCTACGGTCTCATATACCAACGAATATATCACCAATCAGCAAGCACAAAGTGTGGGTGACCTGCTCAGAAAAGACCCGACTGTGCGTGTCGCCAGAGGCTACGGTAACTTCCAAGAAGCGTACTTTATGCGCGGCTTTGTCACAACCTCTGATGACACCATGTTCAATGGTTTATACGGTATATTGCCCAGACAATATATCGCAACTGAGTTATTCGAGCGTGTTGAAGTTCAGCGCGGAGCGTCTGCCATGTTAAATGGCGCAGCTCCCGGCGGAGGTAACGCTGGTGGTACGATTAACCTACTACCAAAACGTGCGGGTAATGAGCCACTGCGTGAGGTGACGCTCGGCTATGGTCAAGGCGATCAAGGCAAAGTAGCGGTAGACGTGAGTGATCGCTTCGGTACAGAGGACGCTTTTGGTGTGCGCTTCAATGCCGCTTATCAAGATGGCGACAGCGCAATCGATGACGAATCCTCAACCTTGGGTCTAGCCGCTTTTGGCCTAGATTATCAAGGCGATCAGTATCGACTATCAGCAGACTTGGGCTGGCAGGACAACAGGCTGAAAGACACTCGTCCTAATGTCAATCTTGCGGGTGTGACTAGAGTACCGGATGCACCAAAAGCATCAAAAAATTGGGCTCAGCCTTGGACTTACTCAAACGAAGAAGATGTGTTTGGTACCATTAGAGGCGAATATGACTTTAGTGACACCGTCACCGCTTATGGCGCTTATGGCATACGAAGTGGCGACGAAGACAACTCTTTATCAGACTTCACAGTAACCAATGCGAACGGCACTGGCTATGTTTATCGATTTGATAACACTCGAGAAGATTTGGTACAAAGTGCTGAGCTTGGTCTGCGTGGTCAATGGCAAACCGGTAAGATCGATCATGATTGGGTACTAGCAGCCGATCTCTATGATCGAGAAGAAAAAGGCGCGTATGCTTATGATATTACACTTCCCACTAATCTATATAACCCTACGGACTATCGCGATAACAGCTGGTCAGGTGACACAAAGTTTGTTGGTAACGCAAATAACCCGACATTGATAAATGAAACACAGCTGCAAAGTTTTGCGTTAGCGGATACTTTCTCTTTGTTCGATGACAAACTAAAAACCACTTTGGGTGTGCGTCATCAAAACATCAAAACGACCAGTTATCATCCTAAAACTCAAGCTCAAACTAGCAACTACGATGAGAGCGAATGGACGCCCAGTATTGGACTCGTCTACCAACCGAGTATGGACTGGTCTGTTTATGGCAACTATATTGAAAGTCTCGCTAAAGGAAAACCCGCGCCACTCACTCAGAATGAAACTCCTGTGACCAATGGCGGTCAAGAACTCGCACCTTATATCAGCAAACAAACTGAAGTAGGCGTGAAGTACGACAACGGCCTGATTGGTAGTAGTCTCGCGATATTCCATACTGAGGAGCCGCGTGCTTATGTCGATGATACCAATACTTTTGTGGCAGCGGGTGAAAACCGTCACCAAGGGGCTGAGCTATCAGTCTTCGGTAGCCCAAGCGAAAATATGCGCATTATCGCGGGTGTCAGTTATTTAAGCGCCAAACAAAAAGACACGGGTGATACCTCATTAGATGGCAACCGTGTCATTGGTATACCCAAACTGCAAAGCAACGTCAACCTAGAGTATGATCTGGCAGCAGTCGAAGGACTAACATTGACGGGCGATATCATTCACACAGGCACACGTTATGCCGATGCGGCCAACACGTTAAAAGTGGATGGTTATACCACGTTAGACCTTGGTGCGCGCTACCGTACGATGCTGGCAGGACAAGAGGTTACATTAAGAGGAATGGTGACCAACGTCACTGGTGAAGATTACTGGCAATCAGTGGGTGGTCTTCCAGGCTACGGTTATTTAAATGCAGGTGAGCCCACAGCATTAAAGGTGTCAGCAACTTTCGACTTTTAAGAGACGCTGCTTAAGCCGTATTAATAATTTTCAATAAAAGGGATTAGGCGCGACCTACTCCCTTTTATGCCATCAAAAATACGTAAAATCCATCCTATTATTGAGTCACTATGTCCTCTCGTGCCACAGCTTCTTTATATCACATGATTTGGGCGCACTACCGCTTGCCCTTTTTCAAAGTCATCTTGCTTAATCTAGTGAATGCGGCCGTCAGTGTGGGTATCATTGCTTATATCAATCACACGTTTATCAGTCAGCCCGCGTTTAATACCTTATCGTGGGTGAGTTTGGGTTACTTTTCAGCGTTAGTACTACTGCTGTTAGTCACTACTTTCTTATCGCAGTATGCTTTGACACGTTTGGGCCACAAGTTTGTTTATGAGCTTAGAACGACGCTGGTCAAACAAATCATCGATACCAAAGTCCCGCAAATAGATCATTTGGGTAGTGCGCGATTACTCGCCAGCCTATCCTCTGATATCCAGTCCATTACGGTGGCCTTTGTACGCATGCCAGAGTTGGTACAGGGGATTATCTTATCTGCGGGTGTCGCCCTTTATCTGGGTTGGCTATCATTGCCCCTACTGTTGATTGTCATGTTTTGGATTGTGATGACCATTTGGATCAGTACCATTTTAGTGAAACATGTCTATAAGCATTTGACAGAACTGCGAGACATTAACGATCTTTTATATCAAGACTATGAATCTATTATAGAAGGACGTAAAGAGCTGGCGCTGAATCAACATCGCGCTAAAAAGTTGTATAACACCGACTTTTTGTCTCATGCCAAATCTTATGAAAAAACAGTGGTTAAGTCTGACACGTTTCATTTATCGGCAGTGAATTGGTCAAACATCATGATGTTCGCAGCGATTGGTGTGGTGTTTGCAGTATCCAACTATCTTGATATACCGATGACTGTGGCCACTACCTTTTCTTTAACGATTTTATTTGTGCAATCGCCTCTCCTTCATGCAGTCGGTGCTTATCCGACGCTGCAAACAGCACAAGTTGCACTAGATAAAATAAAATCCTTAGAGCTGGCAGACTATCAATCAGCATTTGCCACCGACACCGCCGTCAAAGACTGGCAATCTATTACTTTGTCCGATATTCATTATCGTTATGAGAGCAGTCGTTATGAGAGCAATCATTCTGATGCATCTGCTCTAGTGACAAAAAATACGGCTCATTCAAATGATATATTAAAAGACGTCAATTTAACCTTAAAACGTGGCGATGTGGTCTTTTTGATCGGCGCTAATGGTAGTGGCAAATCTACCCTTGCCAAGATTATGACAGGGATTTTTACCCCTACTACCGGTTCTGTCCATATTGACGCTCAGCTTATTGATTCAAAAAACAATGCTGATTATCGACAGCTATTTTCTGCCATTTTTAGTGACCAACATCTCTTTAAACAACTGATTGGTTGTGAGGGTAATGACCCTGATATGACGTTAGTAGACACTTGGCTGCATAAATTAAACCTGCAAGATAAAGTCAGTGTCACCGACCATCGACTGTCTACCGATAAACTATCACAGGGACAACGTAAACGATTGGCCATGCTCATCGCTGTCGCTGAACATAAGGACATCCTGTTACTTGATGAGTGGGCGGCTGACCAAGATCCTGCTTTTCGCCGCGTGTTCTATCAGACACTGATTCCTGAACTAAAAGCGCTGGGTAAAACCTTATTTATTATCAGTCATGATGACAGCTACTTTGAGCATGCTGATCGATTGTTACTGATGAAAGAAGGCAGCTTAATTGAACTAAATGCTGAAGAACGACAGCGCGCCAGTGCCGATGCCATCTCCATGCTGAAGTAAATATAACTTTGAGTATAAAGTCATTGTAAATAAAACCATTGAAAATAAAGCCATAACGATAACGTAAAGGGGCTTCTTTCTAAAAGACGCCCCGCTTTTAGATACAGTGATAGTCGTTTATTTATCCGAACAACGCCCATTAACCATCTTTAGTTATTCAACATATAACACAAACATACTGGCAAATATTCACTGTTTTTTATCTATTGTGAGCATTTAACCATTCAGCTAGACAAATTTTTTCTTTGTCACTTCACTATAAATCCCACGATTCATGACTGCTAATCCTGCGACATCCGCTCAAAATGTAAGTTTTTAATGATAACGATAATCATTAATGTTATCATTAATCGGGTTGTTTAACGAACTCGAAATAAAATCTGTCATAGTCAATGGTCATTATCTAAAAGGAAATATAATGCGGTCGCCTTTACCCTTCCAATCTATTCAAAAAAAACGTCTAACAGTGGCAATACAAATTGGCTTATTAATGGGCATCAGTCATGCTGCTTATGCGGAGGATGTGCCGAAGCTTAACGGAGACAACGAGGCGACTCCATCCACCACCTTAGATGCGGTTACCGTCTACGCCGACAGCTACCGCAGTACAGGCACAAAAACCGCATTAGATCCCAATGACGCACCAATGAGTTACACAAGAATCGATCAAGAGCTGCTACAAAAGCGTCAAGCTGACAGCGTCAATGCCGCCCTACGTTATGAGCCAGGGGTGACGACCGAGAGTCGCGGCACCGTGTCTATTTTTGATGAGTACAATATTCGCGGTTTTAAGACCTATTCTAATTTTTACGATGGACTAAGACTGCCTTATGATGGTGCTTGGAACCTGATGCCACAAGTTGATATCTATGCCACGGAAGCGGTAGAAGTATTAAAAGGGCCCGCCTCTTCACTCTATGGCTACGCCGCCCCCGGTGGCATGGTCAACCAAGTCGCCAAGAGTCCAAAAAACACCCAAGCGTCTGAGATGCAGCTTCGGCTTGGCAACCAAAATCTCAAAGAAGTAGCAATCGATACCACAGGCCCTCTTACAGACACACTGAATTATCGCTTGGTCGCGTTAAAGCGCAAAAAAGATGGGCAGATGCAGACCACAGAAGAAGAACGCACCCTGATCAATCCATCACTTGAATGGCAAGCAACTGACGATGTTTCTGTCCTTGCCAATCTTTTTTATCAAGATGATCCAGAAATGGTACCCTCTACCCCATTGCCTGCTGTTGGTACTGTCTACAATGCCAGCTACGGCAAACTAGACAGTGATGCCTACGCTGGTGATAAATGGAATCGCTTTAGCAAAGAAGTATTTATGCCAAGCGTCACTGTCAACTGGAACATCAATGATCAGTTAACCTTTAAACATATCACGCGCTATACCGACGCTGAAGCGCAGCAACGTAATATATATAACCGTGGGTTTGTCGAGGGTAGTGACACGACTCTCAATCGCGTGGCATACACCACTGATGAGACTATGCACAACTGGACCACAGACAACCAGCTGGCTTATCAGCTAGATACTGCCAATACATCACATAACCTATTGTTTGGGGTCGAGTATCAAGAGACAGACAGCAACGCGACTTACTACGATGCTGGGACAGCTGGTACACCAAATCTTGATTTATCGAGTCCAGACTTCTCCCAGATAAATGCGGACAATTTGCCGTTAGATACTTATCGTCAGAAGCAAGACATCGAACAAAGCCAGCTGGGACTTTATGTACAAGATGAGATGCAGTGGCAAGATTTAACAGTAGTAGCAGGATTACGTCACGACAATTTTGACAGTAGCACCGAGCAAACCGAAGCCACTAAAGGAGCTGTTTATAGTGACAAAACGATTAGTAATGACGCGTCAGAGACCAGTGGCCGTCTTGCTGCCATTTATGACTTTGATAATGGCCTATCTCCTTATGCCAGCTACTCACAATCGTTTCAGCCCGTTGTCGGTAGTAACTTTATTACCAATGAAGCGTTTAAACCAACCACCGCTGACCAGTTAGAAGCGGGTATCAAATACCTGTCCTCAGATCGTGCCACTCAAGGGACGTTGGCTGTGTTTGATATTACGCAAAAAAATGTCGTCGTAACGAACCCATCCAATTCTCAACAAAAAGTTCAAACTGGTGAGATTACTTCTAAAGGCGTTGAGATATCCGGCAGTCATATGCTGAATGACTGGGTAGATATCGCTGCAAGCTACAGCTATACCGATGCTGATATTACCGAGGATGAGTTCAATCCAGATGTGGTCGGCAACACGCCGGCGCAAATCGCTAAACACAAAGCCACCCTATGGGCAGATTACTATGCCACAGACAAGCTCACCCTCAATGCCGGGGTTCGCTATGAGGGTGGTATGCAAATTGATAAACAAAACTCAGACGAGCTGCCAAGTGTGACTTTGGTAGATATCGGTGGCAATTATCAAATTAATCCTATGCTTGCTGTCGGCGCTAGTATCAACAATCTCTTTGACAAAACCTATGTTGGCGCTTGCTATGACCTCGAGAACTGCTGGATGGGACCTGAGCGTCAAATGTCAGTCAGTCTAAAGGCAAGCTTTTAAGCACCACGAAGCATTGAACAACGATCATGACAATAAAAGGAAAATATAATATGGCAAAACCCAATCCAAGAGTTCTTGAGGTTATTGGCACGACATACATCACGCCACATATGTGCCGCGTCACGCTTGGCGGTGACGGATTGAGAGACTTTCCAGTCGATCAAGAGAGTGCTTACATCAAACTCATGTTTCCTCAAGAAAAAGAGTCACGTCCACTGATGCGTACGTATACGATCAGCGGCCAACGTGACAATGAAATAGATGTTGATTTTGCTTTGCATGACGCTGAGGGGCCTGCCTCTACGTGGGCACGAAACGCCCAAGTTGGACAGCAAATCTTGGTGGGTGGTCCTGGACCAAAGAAGCTCATTAACAATGATGCGGATTGGTTTTTATTGGTTGGCGATATGACGGCCCTACCTGCGATCACTGTCAACCTCGCTCAGCTCCCTGATGACGCGCGCGGCTACGCTGTACTTGAGGTGACTACTGAGGCGGACCGTCAAACACTCAAAAAGCCTGCAAATGTTGAAATCCATTGGATTATTAATGCCACACCTAATGCAGAAAACAGCCCTTTACTTGAGCGTATTAAAACACTTCCATGGTTTAGGGGACAACCTGCGGTTTGGGCGGCTTGTGAGTTCCATAGTATGCGTGCGCTACGCCAATACTTCAAAGTAGAGCGCTTGATACCAAAAACGCATTTGTATGTCTCTAGCTATTGGAAAGTTAACAGCACAGAGGATCAACACAAAATTGAGAAGCGCGAAGATGCACAAAGCATCGCATAACACGCGAGAGGCATGAATCGTCTTGAAGTCTTAGAGATCACTTACGCTATGCGATGATATTTAACTTGTCATCCCATAGCCTTAAGGATTTTCTACTGACGGCTAAGCAAAAGAGACTCTACTTATCAAAACCTTTTAGAAGTTAACTCAAACTGGTTGACTACTACAATCGTAAAGCTTACAAAATACGAAAGTTAGCGCACCAAAATCACTGGTGATAACGTGCTGGCGATAATTTCTGTCGTGGTACTTCCCAAAAATAACTGCTGCCACTTAGAATGGCCATAGGCGCCCACCACCATAATATCAATGTGATTGTCTACTTGGAATTTTAACAGTCCATCAACGGCATCAGCCGCCGATAAATGATGCGCCTCTACGGTAAAACCTGCATCTTCGAGCTGCGCTGCGGTTGCACTCAAGCTTTGTTTGGCCGTGTCGTTATGGTTGCCTATCATGACGATATGACCCTGCAATCCTTTCAAAACAGGACTTCTCGCAACCATCCACGCCGCTTTAATAGCCGTTTTGCTGCCATCGAAGGCAATCATATATGAGCTTGGCTCTTTGAATTTCTCTGAGCAAATCAGTACCGGAACATCTGATGCTCGGGCAACTGTTTCAATTTGACTACCGATATTAATGCGACTGTTTTTATGGTCTTCTCCGCGCCGTCCCATGACGACGGCTCGGTTTTCTGTTTTAAAGTGCTCAATGGCTGGTAACAGCTTGCCGTGCCGTTGGTAGATACGGACACTGACACCATCAAAGCTACCTTGAATATGACTTTTGGCATCTTGCACCAAGGCATCGCTATAACTGTTCACAACCTTTGCTCTTTGTTCATCCAGTTCGGTTAACTCTTCTAATAAAAACTGGCGACTATTAATACCGATCGCCCCTGACAAATCACGTCTGGTCGACACAGGAATATCACTAACATGCAGCAGACCGACTGGTAAGTTCAGCTTACTGGCATACCACGCTGCATAGTCACAAACCGATTCGGTCACTGCCGAGCCGTCAATACAAGCCAAAATGTGCTGTGATGTTGTCATAACTTATCCTTAAATGTAGTTATTTACTCCATGATTTGATCATAACCAATTTGGACCCTTTCATCCAGTGATGTAATTACGATTATCCCATACGGCTAGACTTATCTACACCATAATCAAAAACAATGTCTAATAGAGTTCGTTTGATTCATTCGTGAAGTCTTGTCCTCTCCTAACAGCATGCCCTAGTAAAGTTTGCTACAATATATTTTTTTAATTTATGATTGAAGTAATCTTATTTAGGTGATGGAACTATGGCAAAAAATGCCCTACAGGCTCAATTGTTAAAAGCGGGATTGGTGGATAGCAAAAAAGCCAAAAAAATCAGCAAGCAGACACAGCACGCTAAGCGGACTGGTGACTCAGAGAGTATGGAAGCCAAAAAAGCGTTGGCAGAAGCCCAAGCAAAAAAGCTGGAGAAAGATCAAAAGCTCAATCAGGAAAAACAACGTGCTTTAGAAGAGAAAATGCTAAAAGCCAATATTGTACAAATGATTAAGCAGCATCAGATTACCGATACAGAGGGTGATGTTAGCTATCAGTTTGTAGATAACTCTAAGGTGAAAAAAATTGCTATCACCCAAAAACTGTATGATCAAATTGTGGTCGGTCATGTGGTGATTGCACGACTAGAAGAAGGCTATGCCCTCCTCCCTCGACCATTGGCAGATCGTATAGATGCGAAAATGGAAGGCTTTATGGTGGTGTCTAACGATACGACAGAAGAAGTACTGGCAGAAGACGATCCTTACGCGGCTTATGTGATTCCAGATGATTTAATGTGGTAGTAGCTCACTTCTATAAAGATTGTTGAATCAAAACCCTTTATAGCATTTGATATTCTACAAAGGGTTTTTGATAGTATTCGTTTACGACTATTTATTCTCACCCAGTCACATGCTTACTGCAACCACTCAAGTTTTAAGACGCTGAGCTACTGACCAACATTATGGCCCATAGTGACAAAGACTATACTGCTGTGTGTGGTTCTTGGTTTTTTAGACCAATGGTTCTCAGCTTGCCTTTGTCATCCACTTCCTTAATGACCAATGACCACTCTTCACTGATTGCCACGGTGTCGCCTGAGACGGGCGCGGTACCCAAGTGTGATTTTACGTACTCAGCAACCGTTTGCTCCCACATATTTTTGAAGCCCTCTTCATCTGTGGTTTTTAGCGTTTTTACTAACGTTTCAGATTCCATAATACCGGCAAAAAATGGTAAGTCTCCAAGTTTGACACTCGGTGATAGCAGCCAGTCACCATAAAAATCATCGATGGCTTTACGATCGAGTGTTGTATCATTAAAGATGTTGGCAATTTTACTGGCATGATTGCCGCGCATCGCGTACCAGACACTATCGCCAAATGTTAGCTTGGTGTCATTATCAACCACCACAATTTGCTGCCCGCGTACCAGTGCAAACACACTGATTTCGTCGGGGCTAATGCGTTTAGAGATGTCCATCGGGTGGCGGCCAATAGCAAACGCGCCCGATTGAACTTCAAACTCATACAAGGTTATGCTCGCTTTATCTGAGACCCAAACCTCGTGTTCTTCTTTTGGGTCTTTATTATTCGGAATACGTACTTTGAACAGAGTGGCCATAAAAGGAATGGTCGTCCCTTGCAAAATCAATGATAAAACCACCACACCAAACGCAATATCAAACAGCATAAAGGCGTTGTCTATCCCAGCCATCACGGGCAGCATGGCAAGAGTAATAGGTACCGCCCCGCGTAAGCCGACCCAAGAGATAAAACCAATCTCTCTGTCTTTAAATCTAAAAGGTTTCACACTGGTATAAACGGCGATAGGACGGGCAACCAAAATCATAAAGGCCGCAATCGCTACTGAATAGTGCCAGACATTGATGACATTCGATGGAGTGACCAAAAGCCCCAATACCACAAACAGTACCGCTTGCGATAACCAAGCAAAGCTATCCATCACTCGCATGACATGCTCAGTTGAGCGCACCTTATGATTGCCAATCAACACGCCCGTCAGATACACCGCCAAAAAGCCACTACCGCCCAGTAGATTGGTCGCGGCAAAAACGGCCAAACCAGCAGAAAGTATCAAAATAGCATACATGCCTTCTGCCAAGTGCACCTTTGGCAACAGCCGAGATAGCAAGTAACCAAAGAGTAAGCCCATACCCAACCCAAAGCTCAGCTGCTGCAACAGCAAGCCTAAAAATCCAAGTACCGTCTGTCCGGCAGGATCAACGTTTAAGGCAATCAGACCAGTTACCAACAAAATAGCCAACGGGTCATTAGCACCGGACTCTAACTCAAGCGTGGCTTGAACGCGATCATTCAGTTTAACCCCACCATTGCGCAATAAAGAAAATACAGCTGCCGCATCGGTCGAACCAACAATAGCGGCCATTAACAAACCAAAGCGCCAGTCAACATCGAGCAGCCAAGTGACAAACACGCCTAACACCATCACCGTGACCAGCACACCCCACGTAGCTAAAGTAACTGCAGGCTTTAAACCGACTCGAAACGACTTAAAAGAGGTACGTAAACCACCATCTAACAAGATACAGGCTAAGGCTGCTTGCCCGACAAAATTGGCGAGCGCATATTGAGAAAACTCAATACCCAATATTCCCTGCTCGCCCGCCAGCATTCCTACTATCAAAAACAGCAATAACAATGGTACGCCTAAGCGCGCAGATAGTGTGCTCGCCATAATGCTGGCGAAAATGAGTACTGCGCCTACGAGATACAGGATATTTAAGGTATCCATCTTTTTAAGCCCTATTTTAATCGATTATGATGAGTTGGGTTCTTGCGACAGTGACGTAATAACGATGCTATACCCTTCATTAAGCCTGAATGTATTGCCATGCGACCACCAAGACAGCCGCTGCCACTGTCCAAGCAACGACCCCTAATAACAACGCCTTATACAAGCCAATATAGCTGATGCTAAAAAATACCACAAAAGTGTAAATCAGATGCGGTATGACCCCAAGCATACTAAATATGAGGGCCACTTTTAGGTCAGCGGGACTACGCTCGGTACCAACGATGAAATGACTGATCAAAGTAAAAGTGGGGAACAGGGGCGCAAGCGCAGCCAAATAGAAAAACCGAGTCTGTGCGAATAATTGAATCACCAATACCATCAACGCGCCAATAAGCATTTTTAGCCAAATCACGATGGGTTATCTCCTGTTGAATGCCAAGGGCTGAACATCGCCTAACCTGTCATGATACTAAAGTATGCAAACAGACATAAGGGCTATCTCTGTTTAGTTGGGCAACATTATAAAAACAGTCAAAAAAAACCCATTTAGTCACCAAACTAAATGGGTTTTTGCGTTTATCATCAAAACTTGGCCGATACTGTTAATCGGCTTTCGGCTTCAGGGCGGCGCTGATATCAGCTAACAGTGGCGGGATATCATGCTTGTCTGCCATCACCTCTAGCATGACTAACTTATCTGTGGTTGCCGCCGCTGTTTCGAGCGCAGATTTCAACTCACCAGCAGTGTTCACCTTGAGAATTAAACTGTTGTCTTCCGTGGCACCAAACGCTTGCGGCATCATCTGCCAATTACATTTAGGAATGTCATTATAACGCTGGTGTTCACCATGAATCGCCCGCTCAACCGTATAGCCATCATTGTTAACCAATACTATGACTGGGTTGATACGCTCTTGAATCATCACTGCGAGCTCTTGTACCGTCAATAACGCTGAACCATCACCGATCAGTAAGACACTACGCTTATTTGGCGAGGCAATAGCAGCGCCCAAGCTTGCTGGCAACGTATAGCCAATCGACCCCCACATTGGTTGCCCATAGGACGTAACGCCCTCTGGCAGACGCACATCACTAATACCAAAGTAGGCAGTCCCTTGGTCAGAAAACACCAGGTTGTTATGGTTTAAGTGGTCTGCAATGATGTGCCAAAGGTCATCCTGACGAATAGGCTCGTCATCTTTGCCATTTTGCTCGTGCGGCTTGACTGGCTCAGAAAAAGGTTTGGGCATAATATTGATACCAGATGTCATCACTTCATGTAGCGCTTGTAAAGAATCCTTTAACGCAATCGGAGCAAAATTCTGACCGCTAATAGACGCGCGTTCATAATGCAGATCGACCACCACCTCCTCATTGATATCTTGGCTAAAGCCTGCCGTGGTGGTATCCGTATATTGCACACCAATTTTTATCAAACATTCGCAGTTTTCTACCGCATCTTTAACCACTGGTCGTGATGCCACACCGGCATACGTCCCTGCCCAGCGATCGCTGTTTTCATCTAGCAATGTCTTGCCCCACGACAGCGTTGTATAGGGAATATCGGTATCGGCGATTAAGGCTTTGAGCTGCGGCTGTAGCCCCAAACGATGCACCATCAAGTCTGCCATAAGCGTCGTGGTTTTATTTGGCAAAAAATCTATTAGTGCTTGCTTAAAATTGGCTAGCGCGGCTTGGCTAGTGATGTCTTCTTGGCTGTCATCAAGCTTGGTCGTTGGCGGATAAATAGGTTGACGAGCAACATCAGGGGATAGCAACAGATAGCCTGGACGGTGCTTTTTTAGTATCAAGCGAATCACACGGTCGATCTCTGATGCCGCATTTTCAGGGGTAATCTGTGCCCGTGCTACCGTTACAGGCTCTACCATTTTGATAAAATGATTAAATGTGCCATCCCCCAGAGTGTGATGGATGCGACGTTTGGAATCTTGTAGTGCTGTACTTGGTGCCCCCACGATGTGTAGCACTGGTGCATACTCAGCAAAAGAGCCTGCGGTCGCATTAATCGCGGACAACTCCCCCACCCCAAAAGTTGTCACCATAGCAGCAAAGCCACGCTCGCGTGCGTAGCCATCAGCGGCGTAACCTGCGTTTAGCTCATTGGTGTTACCCACCCAGCGTAGTTTATCAGAGGCGATGATATTGTCTAAAAAAGTTAAATTAAAATCACCAGGCACGCCAAATATCTCAGAGGCACCCGCTTCTGCGACACGATCAAACAAATAATCGGCGATGGTATATTGTTGACTCATTTTTTATCCTTATGACTTATCTTGGTAAGTATTGATCATTGAAAATGTCAGTGAGTTAAATTATAAAGTGCGTCCCAGCCTATTTATGCAATACAAAGCTTTTGGAATACATAATATAATAAACTGTTATAACATATATTCATGACCAGATGACACGCCTGTTTTACTAACTTTACTTTTTTTCTTCATAGGTGTTGACAGACCAAAAAAACTGCGTATAATACCTCGTCATCATCTAGACAATAGATTGTTTATCAGATGATTTAGCGGGAATAGCTCAGTGGTAGAGCATAACCTTGCCAAGGTTGGGGTCGAGAGTTCGAATCTCTTTTCCCGCTCCAAATACTTAAAAAGCCTCACTTAACAGTGAGGCTTTTTTTTGTCCGATTTTTAAGGGCTGTAGCGTTTTTCAGCATGAGCTATTCAGTCTAATTGCTAAGTTTATCTAACATATTAAAAGCTCAAAAATCAGCACCGTGACCAAAACGTGACCATTTCGTGCCCACGCTATAAACACTGATTTCGTAATTGAACCCAACTTATTATTCTTATCTTTATAAAAAGCGATGCTAAGAAATATTTTCTTAACATCGCTTTTCCTTTTTTACTGCTTTTGTATGTTGAGCTCATAGCGTGACCAAAACGTGACCAAATCATGAAAAAGTAAGTTTTAAAAATAACCCCAACCTTAATTGTAGGCCTTGGAACGTCATATGTATAAGGCTCTACCAATTATTCATCTGAGAATTTCTTTCAACTTTGTAGATCCTCAAGACTCTTCATTATCTTTATTATTTGGCTTATAAATAAATAAGTCACCCACCTGCACATCTAAAAACTCACATAACTGGTCGATGGTATTGAAGTCAATTCTTGATGACTCTTCATTGTATAACTTATGAAGGGTTGATTTACTCATACCTGTTGCTCTTACAACATCTGCTACACGCAACTTTTTCTCTGCCAAAATTACAGGAAGTTTAGACACAATCATAATTAATACCTCTTTTCGGGTAAAAATGCTTTACATTGAGGTAAAAAGATAATATAGTACACAAATCGGTTACTAATTACCTCTAAGCAGGTAAATAACAGCTGATACTTCAAAGGTGCATTTTTAAGGCTGATAAAATAATTTCTATTCTATCACTTAATGCAATGACTTAATAACTGAAAAGAGGTAAACACTATGAGCAATACTTATTTAACAACTGATGAGTTAGCCGAACGCATCAAGTACGACGCACGTACTATCCGCAATCAAATGAAAGACACCGTTTTGATTGAAAACATTCACTACATACGCCCTTTTGGTGGCCGTAAAATTCTATATGTATGGGAGCGTATCGAAGAGGATATGTGCAAGCCGGTTATGAGCGCTATCAACGGTATGGCACTTCAATAATAGCAGGAGATTTATCATGGCTACTATACAAGGACGGTTTGGCAAACTAATCGCTGATTTCTACTACCTAGGTATACGTTGTCGAGAAAAGACTAGCTTGGAAGATAACCCAGCTAACAGAAAAAAATTAGCGACTGTTTTGAAAAAGATAGATGCAGAAATAACCCTAGGCATCTTTGACTATGGCGCCTACTTTCCGAAGAGTACGCGTTTAAAAGAGATGACGGCACTGGCTGATAGAGCGGAAGCTTGTATCAGTCGTAATCCAACCTTTAGGCAGTTTTCAGAGATTTGGTACGAAGAGAAGAAGATTGAATGGCGGCCGAGCTATCGGCAAAAGACGCAGATTATCTTGGATAAGTACTTGTTACCTGAGTTTGGTGGTAAAGCAGTACATGCCATAAAAAAACCAGACTTGCTGAACTTCCGTAGCTCCCTCGCCAAAGTTCGTTACGGTAAAGATGGTCAGTCAAGTCTGTCAGTAGCACGGATCAACCAGATCATGATACTTCTTCGTATGATACTAGAAGAAGCATCAGATCGCCATGAGTTTGAGATGCCTTATAAAAATATTAAGAACCTCAAGCAAGCTCGTCCGGATGTAAATCCGTTTACATTGAGTGAGGTATGGCTGATTTTAAAGCATGTCCGTGCTGACTATAAGCCCTACTACACCATTCGCTTCTTTACCGGGATGCGTACCAGTGAGATTGATGGGCTTAGGTGGGACTGTATTAATTTTGATCGCCGTGAGATCAGTATCCGTGGTGCATTAGTAAATGGTGAGATGGGTCCAACGAAGACGTTAGGCTCGCAACGTGATATTGCGATGTCACAGTTGGTCTATGACGCCCTACTAGAGCAGAAGGCACGCACCTTTGGTAAGTCAGAGTTTGTGTTTTGCAATTCACAGGGCAATCCGATGGAGTACCGTAATGTGAACCGGCGGGTATGGAAACCCACGCTTGCCCTACTCGGTCTTAAACATCGGCGGGCTTATCAGACTCGGCATACCGCAGCGACACTTTGGCTCGCTGCTGGTGAGAATCCTGAGTGGATAGCCCGGCAGATGGGTCACAGTAGTACTGAGATGCTGTTTCGGGTGTATAGCCGCTATGTGCCTGATATCACCCGTCAGGATGGCTCAGCGATGGATAACTTGCTACTGGCGAGTAAGGAAAAGCTAACCAGCGCAGCAAATACAAATAGCTCTAATGCACAAACTGACAAGGAGACGTCACTATGACAATTATCAATTATGAAGAGCTGTTTGCTGAACTTAAACCTGACGGTGCAATCAGTGCAGATGCAAACCTTATTGCTAATGCATTAATGCGTGAGTTATATATTTCATCGGGTTATGACCTAGCACGCTTCTTAGGAGTGAAGCGATGCTTTGATAATGATATGGCACTGCGTGTATGGGTGCAGAAGCGCTTGGATACTCAGGATGGGTACTTTGTGGAAGATATAAGCAGCAAGCTTCAGAGCGAACTTTATGAGCTATTACCGCAGTCTGGTTATGACGGCTACTAAGGAGAATGTGATGAGTGTAAAACTTCAGCCGAATATGACGCAGAATGCGCGAGATCTAAGAATCTGTGAGGATTACTGGGCGTATGATAACGAAAGTGACTATATTGCTCATGTAGAAACCATCTGTGAAAAGTATGAGATTGGCGCACAGGTACTATTCGAGACAGTCGGTGAATGTTTTGCTTATTTAGATGATGTGCGATGCGAGTACTGTGGTTATGTGTGTCCTTTACAGATACCAGCAGACATTCCATATATGCGCTCAAAAGAGCGTTGGTGCTGTGAGGTATGTGTGTAGTGGTCAACTAATTTAGGACACCTGATAAGAGGTTTTTGTTAAAGTAGCGTCTCTCTTTTTCTGCTGGCGGCAAATAATCGTTGAAAGTATGCGGTCTCACGGACTGATAATAGCTCCAGATATAATCAACAATGGCGCTTTTAGCCTCAGCGATATCTTCATAACCGCCCTTTGGCATCCACTCAGTTTTGAAGCTTCTGAAGAATCTTTCGGTCGGCGCATTATCCCAACAATTTCCGCGACGGCTCATGCTTTGCGTCATACCCTCACAACTCGCCACGGATTCAGCAAACTTCTTGCTAGTGTAATGGGTTCCTTGATCAGAGTGAAACAACACGCCACTTGGCTTTAAGCGTGTCTGATACGCCATTTGCAGCGCTTTGATTGTCAACACGCTGTCAGGGGAATCTGACACCGAAAAGCCCACCACACGACGGGCATATAAATCTAAAACAACCGCTAGGTAGCACCAGCCGCCTTTGATACGAATATATGTGACATCACCCGTCTAGACCTGATTGGGCGCTGATGGGCTAAAATTACGGTTCAGTATGTTGTCATGAGCTTGGTGTTCTTCGTCAGCGCGCTTGTATTTATGTGTTTTTAGCTGGCAACTGATGAGCCCCATACTTCTCATAATCTTAGCAGCTAAGTAACGTGTCAGCTTAATGCCATGCTCATTCATCAAGATAGCAGCAATGCTGCGAGCGCCAGCTGATTGCTTTGAGTCATTAAATATTTGGCGTATTAAGGCTTTAAGCTTGACCATTTCAATATTTATCGGCTTTGGGGCTTTGGCTGCAAGCCATAGTAATAGCTACTCTTAACCATGCCAAATAGGTCACACAATTGAGTTTTACTCATCTGTTTGTCTTGCTCTGCCAGCTGACTTATCAGCGATAGTCGCTCAGACTGTCCAAGGCTAGCAGAGCTGAAGCCTTTTTTAAGATGTCGCGCTCCATAGTCAGCCGTTTTACTTGTTTACGCAGTTCTTGGAGTTCTCGCTGTTCATCGGTTAAGGCATTGCCGACTTTAGGTGCTTGTCCACCCATTTCTTGACGGTACTGACTCAGCCATTTCTGTAAGGTGGATTTGCCAATGCCAAGTGAATTAGAAACGTCGGGGATGCTACGGTTGTGATCAGTGACTAAGCTGATGGCTTCAAGTTTGAATTCTCGGGTATATTGGTTGCGTTTGTTGGTCATACTAGTTTCCTTCTTTGGGGTAGTATAAACCTCTTATGCACTGTCCAAGTTTATTATGCCACTACAGATAAACCTAATAAGCGTAATGGGCACACTAAAAAGACCGTCCGCAGTGACACAGGCGATCTTGAGATATCCACCCCAAGAGACCGCGGTGGCAGCTTTGAGCCTGTACTCGTTAGTAAGCATCAAACCCGTATTAGTGGCCTTGATGATAAAATCATATTTCACTACAGGCATAGCCTTACGTCTTGCGCTTCGGGCAAGTGTCTCCCAGACACTTGCTGATCCTCGCTCATACGCCAAAGGTCAAACCACCACCGAGATTGTAGAGAGCATTAAAGAGCTCTACGATGTCGACATCTCAAGCTCTCTTGTCTCAAGAGTCACCGATAATATATTAGAGGACATCACCGCTTGGCAGAACAGGCCGCTGAGCAGTGTTTATCCTATCGTCTATTTAGACTGCATCGTCGTTAAGGTACGCCAAGACAAGCAGATCATCAACAAGGCGATCTATCTGGCGCTAGGCGTGGGACTTGATGGTAAAAAAGAGCTGCTTGGTATGTGGCTGTCAGAGAATGAAGGCGCTAAGTTCTGGCTGGGTGTTCTTACTGAACTACAAAACCGCGGGGTTCAAGAT
>NZ_DFBY01000051.1:0-13208 GCF_002366815.1 Psychrobacter sp. UBA3068
TTTGCCAATTAGGGACACGCCCTAAACTTGCACCAAAAGGCATGCAGGGCCAGATGATGGGGCTTTTCTTTGCCTCTATCGCTATGGGTAACTTGGTTGCAGCTTTCTTTGGTGGTCATGTTTCAGCCGATAAAATCGAAGGCTTACCAACGCTGTTTACGACTATGACCATCTTTTTGGTGGTGACGGCGGTCGTGTTATTGGCATTAGCCAAACCTATCAATAATATGCTGAAAAAAAGTGAGCATGCAGATCAAGTCAGTTAACGAATAGAGTTTTTAGTCAGTCGTTGACAATGCAACCTGCATAAGGCAATGACGAATGATGAGACGTGTTACCATCACTGGTAACACGTTTTATTGTTTTACTTGGTGAGCGTTTTCTTTCAGGCTATTGAAAGCCTAGGTTTTGCCCAAACATCTAATGATGTCTGTGGTCAGAACATCAGTCCTAACTGATCGGGCTATTTTTACTGACTATTTATTAATGCTTATTTATTAACGCTTATTTTCGAATGTTCATTGTCTATATTTAATTTTACCGCTCGAATAAGACGACTAACCATAGTCGCTTCACAATCCTATTTTTCCAAAATCAATATCAATAAGGACACATTCCATGAATAAACAAATCATCCATGAACGTATCGATAGCTTGCGTCAGATCCTGACCGCACAAGACCTAACAGCGATTATCGTGCCATCTGCGGATCCGCATTTGTCTGAGTACCTACCAGAGTATTGGCAGGCACGTCTTTGGTTGTCAGGGTTTACGGGTTCAGTGGGTACGCTGGTGGTAACAGCGGACTTTGCGGGTCTGTGGACGGACAGCCGTTATTGGGTACATGCCGCTGACCAGCTAGAGGGTACAGGTATCAGTTTGGAGAAGCTTGCCCCTGGCCAGCCAAATCATATCGACTGGCTCGCGACTCATTTACAAGAAGGTGATAGTGTGGCAGTGGACGGCAATGTGCTGTCTATCGCTGAGCAAGATCGTCTGTTAAATGCTTTTGATGCAAATGACATTACTTTAATCACTGAGCGTGATGTACTGACAGACATGTGGACGGAGCGCCCAGCGTTGCCAGCCGCCAAACTGTATGCACACGATGAGCAGTTTGTGGCGCAGTCTGCCACATCAAAACTTGCCGCGGTGCGCGATGGTATGGCAGATGCAGAAGCGACGCATCACTTGCTTTCGAGCTTAGATGACATCGCTTGGCTCACCAATCTACGCGGCGCCGATGTTGATTATAATCCGGTGTTTTTGGCACATATGCTCATTAGCGCAGACAGTGCGACATTGTTTGTGGATACCAATAAAGTCAGCGCTGAGATTGCCAAAGGTTTGCAAGAGAGCGGTATCACCCTTGCCGCTTATGAGTCTGTGCAAGAGGCGTTAGGGACATTGACGCCAGAAGACTTATTGTTATTAGACCCAAATAAAGTGGCGGTAGGTACACTATCGAAAATGGCAGATGATGTGGGCTTTATTGAGCAGATGGCACCAAGCACTTTGCTTAAGTCGGTTAAGTCTGACGCTGACATCGATCATGTCCGTGAGGCCATGCGTCAAGATGGGGCGGCTCTATGTGAGTTTTTTGCCACGTTTGAGCAACGTCTGAATGCGGGTGAGCGTCTAAGTGAGCTGGATGTTGATAGTATGCTCATCGAGGTACGCAGTCAGCAACCACACTATGTGTCGCCAAGTTTTCCAACCATCGCAGGTTTTAATGAAAATGGTGCCTTGCCACATTACCGCGCGACGCCAGAAAAATTTAGCTATCTTGACGTGAGTGAAGGCGAAGGCGGATTATTGCTGATTGACTCCGGTGCCCAATATCAAAACGGCACCACTGACATCACTCGTGTGGTCGGTATCGGTCAAGTGAACGCAGCGCACAAACGTGACTTTACCACGGTGTTAAAGGCTCACATTGCTTTAGCTCGTGCCCATTTCCCTGATGGTATCTTATCACCGTTAATCGATGCGATTTGTCGAGCGCCATTATGGCAAGCCCAAATGGATTATGGTCATGGTACGGGCCACGGCGTTGGCTATTTCTTAAACGTACATGAAGGCCCACAAGTCATTGCTTATAGTGCCAGTACGCCAAAAGAGCGCGCCATGAAAGCAGGTATGATTTCAAGCAATGAGCCAGGTTTATACCGTGAAGGCAAGTGGGGCATTCGTATCGAAAACTTGGTCATCAATACGCCAGTGGCCAATCCTACTGAGACAGAGTTTGGTGATTTCTTACACTTTGAAACCATCACTTACTGTCCAATTGACACGCGTTTGATTGAGCCCTCATTACTCGATCAAGTAGAGATTGATTGGCTAAACGACTATCATAGCCAAGTTTATGCAGAGCTAAAAGATCGCGTTGATGGCGCGGCGCTTGAGTGGTTAACCGAGCGTACCAAAGCGATCTAAGACAGCGTGACGCTCTGTTAATTGAGCATAAAAAAGCCCCGTTCATTGATGGATGGGGCTTTTTGGTATTTATTTTAGAGTTTCTAGAGTTTCTAGAGTTTTGATCGTTTTTTAGAGGGGTCTGTGATATTAACAACGCGCTAATAACTAGTGTGCGTTTTTCTTAGCGACTTCTTCGTTAGAGACTGACGCACCTTGTTCATCTAAGTGTTGAGTCAATTCCGCCCGTAGCCAAGACTTTAGGTTCTCAGACATCAGCATCATCTGCTCACTGAGATAGTCATCAATCTGCCCTTCTAGCTCGCGGATTAGTTCTTGATGGGCGGTGCTCAATGTCGTGTCTTTTATGGCTAAGCTGATCGCTGCACTGGCTGTATCATGAATAGCTTTGAGGTGGTTATCGCTGGTATCATTGTCATGGTTGATAGCGCTATCGTTAACAGCGTCAGCATGTTCGCTAATGGTTTTGGGGTTAGCGCTATTTTTAGCAAATGTACTTTTGCTGGTGTCCGAATCGTTACTCTCAGCCGTTACTTTTACTTTATCGGCCTCATTTGCATCAACGTCTGCTGCTGATGCATTATGATTGTCCTTATTCGTTACTAGCGGCGCGCTTTTTTTAGCTTCTTTTTGTGCGGCTTCTGCTGTGTCACGTTGTTTGGTGTCTTCTTTTAGTTTGTCTGCTTCTTTTTGCTTGGCCTCTTCTGTCGCCTGTCTTTTTTGTTCTTCTTCTAATCGTTGTTTTTCGGCAGCAGCACGTTCTTGATTTTGTTTATCAGTGATGGCTTTAGCAATCGCTTGCTCGGCCTCGTGGTTGTCATAGAGCTCATCGACATGAGCATCTAAGTCATGCGTGTTAAAAACGAAGCTTTCAAAAGACGTCTCATTTTGTAGTAGGGTGGTGATGTCTTTTAGCTCTTGAGTGATGGCGGCGCGAATAGGTTCAGGCGCACACGTCCAGCGCTGATAAAACTGGTGGGAAAACGAGTAGCTTGACATGGTATCTTCCATAAATGTTCCAAAAATTACCCCTTATCATACGCAAGTACGATAAGGGGCTGCAAGTGGACAAACGTAGCAAATCTGACACCAACGTTACAACGGCACGCGCTGCAAATATTATAGGTTAGTGATTGACAGGCCAACGGGCAAATATTAATGAGCCATTGGTACCACCAAAGCCGAAGCTATTGGAGACAGCGTATTGCAAATTATCAACTTTACGCGCGTGGTGAGCCACATAGTCGAGGTTACAGTTGTCCTCAACATTATCCAAATTAATGGTTGGTGGTACTTGCTGATGCTGTAGGGCAAGTACCGTAAATATGGCTTCAATACCACCAGCGGCACCAAGTAAGTGTCCCGTCATTGATTTGGTTGAGCTGACCAATATGCTGTCTTTCACTGGCGCAAATACCGTTTCAATGGCTATCGATTCGGCGACATCGCCTGCAGGGGTACTGGTACCATGGGCATTGACATAACCAACCGCAGAGGGATCAATACCAGCGTCATTTAACGCATTGCGCATGGCTCGAGCCGCGCCGCTCCCATCTTCTGGCGGTGCAGTAATGTGGCTGGCATCATCACTCATACCAAATCCGACCAGTTCTGCCAGTATCGTCGCACCGCGCGCTTTGGCATGGGCGAGACTCTCTAACACCACCACCCCCGCACCATCACCAAGTACAAAACCGTCGCGGTCTTTGTCAAAAGGACGTGACGCTTTGGTTGGCGCATCGTTGCGGGTTGAGAGGGCATGCATGGCCCCAAAACCCGCCATGCCAAGTGGGCTTGAGCCTTTTTCACTACCACCAGCCAGCATGACATCAGCATCACCGTAGGCAATCAAACGGGCAGCCAAACCCATAGCGTGGGTGGCGGTGGTACAGGCAGTCGATGTGGCGAGATTGGGGCCTTTTAAAGCGTGTTTAATGGCTACCAAGCCCGCGGCCATGTTGACAATAGAGCCTGGAATGATAAAAGGCGAGACCTTTGTAGCGCCTTTTTCACGCAGGGTGTCGCGACTGTTTTCAATGGTCTGAATACCACCAATACCTGATCCTAAGATGATACCAAAACGTTCTTGATCGGCATCGGGCACAGGGGCGTCAGCAGCACTCACTTCATCGATAAATCCAGCATTTTTTAACGCCATGGCAGAAGCCGCAATACCATAATGTATGAAATCATCATAGCGGCGAGCATCTTTGGCATTCATGTATTGCTTGGCGTCGAAGTCTTTGACGACACCTGCAATTTGAGCACGATAGTCTGTCGCATCAAAATGCGTAATCGGCGCGATACCGCTGTCGCCATTCAGTAGGCTGGTCCATGAGCTATCAACGTCTAGGCCAAGTGGTGTGATAGCGCCCATCCCTGTCACCACGACTCGCATATCATCAGAGCGCTCGTAGTGTGGTGGCTTATGACGCGTGTTATGCGCAGGGGCTGCGGCAGTAGGATTGGTAGCTTGCGCGTTAGGTGAACTGCTGTGTTGGCTCATGCGATATATCCTGTACTGATGGTCCTAAGAGGATGATGTTTTTCTTTTACTATTATAGGTAAGGCGACAACGTACACTATTTATAGCGTTATCCCAGTATCTTGGCAACCATTATAAAACACATTAGTTTACGCATGTAAACTTAAATTAACTGGTCAGGCAAAACAAACTTGCCCCAATACCACGCCTTTATTTGCCCCAGTGACCGCTGGCAAGTTACCTGTGCCACCCATCAGTGTTTGCCGTGCTAACCAGGCAAATGCGACCGCTTCCACCCACGTTGGCTCAAGGCCTAAACTTGCCGTGGTTTCTACTGTGCAGTGCGGCAGATGCGCTTGCAAACGCTTGATTAGATAGTGATTAAGCGCACCGCCACCGCACACATAGACGGCACCAGATGCTTCTCCATCTTTATTTAAAAATGGTTTGATTTGTGCGCTCGCACTGACGGCGGTGAGCTCGGTCAAAGTGGCTTGCACGTCCGCTGACGAGTAACGCACATACACAGACGCTTGATCGAATTTTTGTAGCTCATTTTGTAACCATGTTAGGTTAAAGTCTTCACGGCCCGTGCTTTTCGGATAAGGACGAGCAAAAAATGGATGTTCTAGAAGCTGATTAAGCAGCGGCTCGACGACTTGTCCTGACTGTGCCCATGTGCCGCCGTCATCATAATCTTTATCGGTGTGCAATGCTGTCCACGCGTCTAATAACAAATTGGCAGGGCCGGTGTCATAACCAACCACACTCTCTGACGGATGATCGCTTGCTGTGTCATTAGCAGTCGAGGGCAGCACCGTTATATTGGCAATACCGCCCAAATTTAACAACACCCGAGTGCTATTAGGGGTGGCAAAGAGCGCTTGATGAAAAGCGGGTACCAATGGCGCACCTTGGCCACCGACCGCCATATCACGGCGGCGAAAATCACTGACGACACTGATACCAGTACGTTCAGCGATAATATTGGCATCGACCAATTGCAAGCTAAAGCCCATCTGCGGACGATGACGTACCGTTTGCCCATGACAGCCAATCGCTAAAACGGCCTCTACCTCTGTACCTGCTTGCTGCAACAAGGCATTGACCACGTCGCTGGCAAATTCAGCGTACTCACGACTTGCCCAGCCGAACCAGTCCAGCTCGCTGCTTGGTTCATCCGCTGCTGGTGTTAATTGATTTACACCATTGGGCTGGCAGAGCGCCAATAATACTTCACGCAGTCGTGGCGGGAAGTCTTGGCTATATGTCGCCAGCAACCGCATGGGTTGCTCGGTATCTTTTTCGTGACTCATGTCATTATTAAACTGACAGAGCACGGCATCCATCCCATCTAAGCTCGTCCCTGACATCATACCGATATACAAGCCCTCATCGAAGTTTTCAAACACGGTTTGTTCGAGTGCTTCGCTCAGGTTGGCGTAATTTAAGTCATCAATATCGTCTGGATGATTGTCTAACGCCCTATTTAAACTTAAATCTGTATGAGTATTATGAGGAGTATCAGCAATCGATGCAGGGTTGGTCATGGCAATTTACCTTAAAAAACGCTAGTATATCTGCCAAATTCTAACATTTTTTGACGGCTGCGAGATTTTAAATAGCCCACGTGCTTTTACCCTTCGATAAAGACAATAAAGAGATCATCATGACCACTCAAACCTACACCCTAGAAGAACAGCTTGCTCTTATCCAGCGCGGGACGCAAGAAATCCTATCTGAAGAAGATTTAGTCGCCAAGCTTAAACTAAATCGTCCGTTGCGTATCAAAGCAGGTTTTGATCCCACAGCCCCTGACTTGCATTTAGGACACACGGTTTTGATTAATAAGCTCAAACACTTTCAAGATTTGGGTCATGAGATTTATTTTTTAATTGGCGATTATACCGCCAAGATTGGCGATCCTTCTGGTAAGAACAGCACGCGTCCGCCATTGACCAACGAGCAAATCAAGGCCAATGCGGCCACCTATGCCGAGCAAGTGTTTAAAATCTTGGATAAAGACAAAACCCGTGTGGTCTTTAACTCTGAGTGGTTTAACGACATGACCGCAGCCGACATGATTCAGTTGGCCAGTCAGCAAACGGTGTCGCGGATGCTTGAGCGTGATGATTTTTCTAAACGCTATGCCTCGCAAACGCCGATCTCTATCCATGAGTTTCTCTACCCACTGGTGCAAGGCTATGATTCTATCGCTCTAAAAGCCGATGTTGAGCTTGGCGGTACAGACCAAACCTTTAATCTGTTAATGGGCCGTACCCTGCAAGGACGCTACGGCCAAGAGTCACAAGTTTGTATCACCGTGCCGATTTTAGAGGGATTGGACGGCGTAAACAAAATGTCTAAATCACTCGGCAACTATGTCGCCATTTACGATGCGCCGGGCACAATGTACCAAAAAATCCTGTCAATGCCAGATACCTTGATTCGTCGTTACTTTGAGTTTTTAAGTTTTAAACCCATGGAAGAGGTCGAAAGTCTCATGAGCGAGATGGAAGAGGGGCGCAATCCTCAAGAAATCAAACGTATTTTGGCCGAAGAGTTAATCGAGCGCTTCCATGATGCCGATGCGGCTGCCAATGCCCACAAATCAGCCGGTAATGTGCTTGCCGATGGTGAGCTGCCAGTGGATTTACCAGAAGTGACATTAACCCTAGATGAAGGCCAAAGTGAGTTGTTTATTACCCAGATATTAAACCAAGCCGGTTTGGCTAAGAATAGTGCTGCTGCGAAAGATATGCTAAAACGCAATGCGGTGAAAGTAGACGGCGAAGAGGTGAATGCTGGCTTTAGCTTAACGTCGGGTCAGACGGTTGTGATTCAAGCAGGCAAAAAGGCGTATGCAAAAGTGACAGTAGGTTAATATAGTATTTAATATACAGAACAAAAAGGAGGTCGGCATGAATCGCCGACCTTACTTATAGGCTATTTGAAAACATGCAAAATTAGAGTGGAATAATGACCAAACCAACCGTAATCCCAGGCATTTACCGCCACTATAAAGGCAGCCTATATCAAGTGCTGCACACCGCGCAGCATTCAGAGACCGAAGAAACATTGGTTGTTTATCGTTGTCTATACGGAGAGTATGGCGTTTGGGTCAGACCGCTTGCGATGTTTACTGAAACGGTATCGGTAGAGGGTAAAGAGATACCACGATTTGAATTGATTCAAGCGTTGGCTGATTAAGTTTAAACGTTTTCTTAACTATTCTGATAGCGCATGAAACATATAAAAAGCGACTTTTGGAGTCGCTTTTTTATTCAGATTCAAAACTACTCTCGCAAAAACGCTTTTAATACCTTATAAAATCCAAGTGGCTCATCCACCGGCACAGCATGACCTGAGCGCGGCAATATAACTTCGCGAGCATTGGGAAGCATCCGTGTGATTTTTTGCTGCCATAAGGGGTCATATAGTTTGGAGCGACCACCGATAAGATTGACCACCGGAATAGTCACGTCTTCTATAGCGGGCCGAAAATCATAGGGTAGCGCCAAATAGGCTTGTAGGCAGCGCATCTTATGTTGCCACGTGCTGTGGTCATAAAATACCAACTTGTGATCTTGTTGATGGGTCAGTATGTGCACAATGGCCTTTGAGCGCGGACGGTTTACTGACAATAGGGAAAACGAACGCTCGACATCTGTGACGCGCCGTTTGAGAGCAAAAGGCAAGTGCGTAAAGCTATCGAGCTTAGCATACGGCAGTGTCAGGTCTACCACCTCATGAAAGACCTCAAACCTCTCTTGTTGCTGCTTTCCAAACAGTCCACCTTGCCAGTCCAATTGATTATGAATAGCAGGGCTCTGATCGATATTCAAATAGCGACTGACTCGTGACAAGCCAAAACGCTCAAAATACGCCCACATCACGAGCGCACCCATTGAGATAGCAGCGACTGGTAGTGACTCTATGTGGCAAGTTATACAAATTTGCTCAATCACGGTGTTAATATCATCGGCATACTGACGCACAAAATCAAACTGATGAAGCTCGATATCTTTTGCCGCTCCGAACCCTCGCAAGTGGGGTAGATAAAACGCATATTTACCAGTGAGCGGCAAAATAAACGGCAAAAACTCACGCGCATCCATCCCATACGCATGTAGCATCATGACGGGTTTGCCATTGCCAATGACCGTTACTGGCAGCAGTGTACCATCCGCCAGTGCAACCTTTAGCGTCTGTAATTGATATTGATCCGGTAGAGAAAGAAGGTTTGTTTTCATAGAGTGGCACAATCAGTTCAGGATAAAAAGGGCAGGTTTATAAGTCGTTTTTGCTGGTGTTGCTGTACAGTGCATCGGTTACATACTCTGGTCTTATCAAACACTCTTAGCTTCCACACTCAAATAAAAGACTGTTATATTAAGACAATCATGATGACCATAGCATAACATCTGTCTAGCGGTAAAAACTGCCACTGTGATAGGTAATGAGTACTCCATTTGTCGGCTAATAAGGATATCAGCGTATGAGTAAGACGATATTACCGCTGCTCGATAGCAGTCTTTATCCACAAGTTTGGCAGCGGCAGACGTTTACGAATCCACAAACCCTCTTAACAGCGATGCTCACAGCAGATATTACCCCAGATGCCCACGCCTTTACTCAGCAGTTGCTAGCCAATGACACGTATCAAGAATGGATTAATAGCACCGTATTTGGACGTTATCTCCATCGCAACTTTACGGCGTTTTATCAGCAAGCAGAAGACAGCTTTAACAGTGATATGCCTGCATTATTTCGCCAAGAGTTAGCACGTCACGCGCAGTATTTGCCGCTAGAGCAGACATTATTTTTTGCAGGTAATTTACCCAAAAGCGTTCGGCAAACCAAGGTTTTAACCACCACCGTCAACCCTGCCACTGCCGTAATAAACGCGCAGAAAACAGCTGAAAAAGCAACAATGAATCATTCAAGGACTATTGTCAATCAGGTAAAGATTGTCGGCAAACAAGTCTTAGGATTCCCAATCCGCCACAATAAACGCACTAGCGAGCGCTTGCGCAATGAAGTACTGATTTTAGACTTTCAGGATTTGCGTTTGGTCAATGAGCTAAACATTGAAGGCATAAAAAAAAGCAATATAGATCACTCCATATTGCTTCGGTTTTACGATTTACGTTGATCAGACAAAGTGAGACAGTCGGTTCGATTTAAAAACGCTAAGGGATTGTTGGGATGAATGGTTCGAAGCCTGTGTCTATAACAGCACAGAAAGCAAGAACAATTTATACCAGCAGAACGCTTGTGTTGCCTCACGCTTTTATTTTTAACTGACTATAGACGATATTAGAGTCTAAGAGTCTTGCTTGGCAATCGTCAAACCATTGTAGGTTTGCGCCACTGGCATCACCTCCAAACGGTTGACATTAATGTGGGCAGGCGACTCAATCAGCCACAATAAAATATCGCCGATGTCGTCGCCTGTCATGGTTTCAAAACCATCATACACCTGTGCGGCTTTATCATCATCGCCATGATAGCGCACGTTGGAAAACTCCGTACCAGCGACATTACCTGGCTCAAGATTGGTCACGCGTACTTGTGTACCAAGCAGATCTGCACGCAAGTTTAAGCTAAATTGCTTTACAAAGGCTTTGGTTGCACCGTAGACGTTACCGCCATAGTAAGGCCAGCTACCCGCAATCGAACCAACATTAATAATATAGCCACTGTCACGTGCCACCATCGCTGGCAAGACGGCATGGGTCAGCGCCATCAAACCTTTAACGTTGGTATCAGTCATACGCATCCAGTCATCAAGATTGGCTTTATGAGCCGGCTCTGTACCAAGTGCCAGCCCTGCATTATTGACCAACACATCGATTTGCTTAAAGCCGTCAGGCAAGTCAGCAATGATTGATGGGAGGGAGTCTGTGTCACTAACGTCCATGACCACAGGTAAAAACGCCTCGCCTAAGGTGTCAGCCAACTCGTTAAGTTTGTCTAAGCGCCGGGCACAACCAATGACGCGATGACCATTTGCGACCAAACGCTCAGCCAGTGCTTTGCCAAAACCGGCGCTTGCTCCTGTAATCAGTACGTTCATTACCTCTCCTTATCATTGATGCTATGTGCTTCTACCATGAGATTTTGGCGACTGCTCGACTTATCTTATCTGAGTCACACGTGGCCATTAACGTCGCGGCTCTAGCCTAAAAGGCCTAGCGTTATCTGTTTGATAACTGCTTACCAAAGATTTTATCACCCGCATCGCCAAGACCTGGAATAATATACCCATGCTCATCTAAATGACTGTCTAGCGCGGCGGTATAAATGGTCACGTCAGGATGCGCTTCATTCACCAAACGTACGCCTTCAGGGGCAGCAACTAACACCAAGGCTTTAATGTTAGTACAGCCATTTTTCTTGAGCATCTCGATGGTCGCAACCATGGAGCCGCCCGTCGCAAGCATTGGGTCGATGATAAGGGCTGGACGTTTGTCCATGTGGCTCACAAACTTTTCAAAGAAAGGCACGGGCTGTAGTGTTTCTTCGTCACGTTGTAGACCCACGACAGAGATTTTTGCGGTAGGGATCAAATCAAGCACCCCGTCAAGCATGCCAATGCCTGCACGTAAAATCGGTACGATGGTCGCTGTTTTCCCGATAATTTGCTCCCCAGTGATTTCACCACACCAGCCTTGCATTGGGAAGGTTTCAATTTCAAAATCACGGCTCGCTTCATACGCCATCAAGCGGGCAAGCTCTTTGGTCAACGTCCGAAATTTATAAGTACTACAATCTTTTTCGCGCATTAGGCTGAGTTTATGACGGACTAGTGGATGATCGATTACCGTAATTTTTAAACCGTTGTTTAAGTCACTCATAAGAACTCTCTTGATTTTTGGGCTGACGCTTGCGCAGTTACTGCGGTTGCTATTAGTATAAAAGATACAAACACTTACTGCACTTTAACCTTATATTCAGCACATAAATAGTAAGATGAACGCTGTAATAATCAAGCTCGCTAAATACATCGAATGCTTTTGCAACGGTATTTTTTCACGAAATTATCATGTTAGCGTACATAACCGTTATGAAAGCCACGGCGATTTAGACGAAATAAAGCATTATTTTCTGAACTAGGCCGACCACGTTTTAAGCGGACTATGTTTTACTATATAGCGCTATTTAAAGTGAAGTAGTATTTAGGCCTGCTATGATAACAAAAAAACCACTTTTCTGATGAAGAATATCATGACTACACGACCAGACACTGACCAAAACAAGGCAAGTCAGGCAGATAACCTCCTAATATTGTCCGAAACAAGAGCCGCCGCAGTAGAGACTCATCCGTTTGCGCCGGTGCTGCCACCAAATGCCACCGTAATGATGATGGGTACGTTTCCACCAACTGCTGATAAGTGGGCGATGTCTTTTCATTATCCTAACTTTTATAATGATATGTGGCGTATCTATGGGCGCGTGTTTTTTGACGATGCTGACTATTTTAGAGTAGGCGATGAGAAGCGTTTTGACCCTGACCGTATTCGTAATTTTATGTTTGAACGTGGCATCGCCTCGTGTCCTACTGTCAAGCAAGCCATTCGGGAGACGGGTAATGCCTCTGATAAAAACTTAACCGTCGTAACGACGGTAGATTTGGACAACATCTTGCCGCAAGTACCAAAGGTAAATACATTATTTACCACAGGTGGTAAAGCGACTGAAGTGTTGCTCGGACTATTAGATGAGCCAATTGCCAAATCAAAGCATCCCAAGACCAACCAAAGTATGGATTATCCTTATCAATGGCAAAATGCAGACAATAGCCAAACAGCCGACGTTAACGATTTAACTTTGTACAGACTGCCGTCTACTTCACGCGCTTATCCCTTAGCGTTAGACAAAAAAGTCGCGGCCTATAAAGACTTCTTTAAAAAGATAGGTAAGCTATAAGGTAATGATTGTAGGATTTACTGCTTTAGAACCTCTTATATAGCTAGAAAGCGTCTATAAAAAGTCCCTAGCGTGAAGAGAAAAGTGACGTTAATCGAAGTAAACACTCAGTAAGCACCCGCTCTCATAAATAGTTAGCATTCTTTTTCACACTTAACTTATTGAAATGGCGCTAGTATTTGGTGTCTATCAAACTGATTTGACAAACTCTCAGAATAACCCCTTGACCCCCAACTAAAAGCGCGTATAATGCCACCCAGTCGAAAGGGAAGGCAGACTGAAGGGGCAGGAAACTGCAGAACCACTCAGAATGCTTTATTAGGATAAAGGGCTTTTACTACTCATAGAGAGTATG
>NZ_DFBY01000018.1:0-58651 GCF_002366815.1 Psychrobacter sp. UBA3068
TCTTTTATCTTGGATTGACTATATCTCTTTGTTTGTGATTTATTCTTGGTATCTTAAAAACAATGGTTGTTATATTGAACACGATATAGACTTCAACACAGATAAAAATGCAAGTGCAATGTGGAAAAAAATGGGAGCTCTTGATACATTTGAAATATTAGACGAGAAATCCTTACAGTTCCGATATAAAAAATATAAACATAAGCCTCTCTTTGCTTTGAGGAATGATGAAAACAATAAAGATTTTAAAAAAATATTAAATGAGACCGTAGAGTATACCAATAGCTTTGATATATCTTATATAAAAACATTAAGGTATGTACTAAGTGAATTAATGTATAACACCCTTGAGCATGGTTCTGTATACAATAGAAATATCCCAGGACTCGTTCAGACCAATTGGTACAGAAAAAAAGAAGTCATCAATTTTATTATATAGTCAGTTCAAAATAAAACTGTTATGGTTAGGACAAACATCATAAAACAATTTGGATAAGTCGTTTTCCATCCAGCCTTGGCGTAGAAACTTCACCTGAGCCCATTTCTTTTCAATAGGGTTCAAGTCTGGGCTGTAAGGCGGCAGCCATAATATACGATGACCATGTCTGTTGAGTAGTTTTTGGATACGTCTGCTTTTATGAAACCGAGCGTTATCCATGACAATCACACATCTGGTTTTAAGGCTTGGGATGAGGGTTTGTTTGCACCAGCCGTAGAATATGCTGCTGTTAATGTTGTACTTAAAATAATCAAGCGCAAACAACATCTTCTCATAAAGAGCAGCAATGACATTGGTTCGCTTTTTACCTTGCCAGTTGTAGCGATCAATACAAGGTTTGCCTATCGGTGCATAGCCATGAGAGCGGATGGTTTCAGCCTCAAAGCCACTCTCATCCATATAAATAATGGGATAGCCTTGCTGCTTAAAATGATCAAGCTTACTGTGATATATCGCTCTTTTTATCGGACATGCCTTTGGATGCTCTAAGGTCTTTTTTTTGACTGATACCTAGGCGCTTTAGGGCATGATAAATGCCTGTTTTACTACAGTTTAGACGACGTGCTCGCTCATACTGGTAATCATCAGGATGCTCTTTGACATCATTAAGTAGCACGTCATCTGGTATTTTATAGGGCTTGGTTTGCCTGGTTGTTTTGCTATGAACACGCCGCTTCCAGTTCTGTATGGTGGTTGGGCTCAGATTGTAAAACTCAGCCGCCTCGGCAAAGGTCATACCCTCGTCTATACTTTTAAGAACTTGTTTACGAAAATCTAGGGAGTAAGTCATGGTTTTTATAATAACTATTAAGTTTGATAATTAGTTTATAACACTTTTACTTGGACTTTGCTATAGTAGACTTAGGCATAGGAATTAAGGAACACCTACAACAAGCTTATCCATCAATAGAAACAGACGAAGAAGCCATAAAGATAGCTATTGAGCCTGAAAGATCTGGAACGTTTAACAGTAACAAAAATGCTTATTCCGCTAAAAACAATGCAGGTATGGGATTATTTTTATCATCCAACATTATTCGTAGATTGAAAGGGGATTTATATATAATCTCTGGAAACGGACAAGTTCATGTTTCTCCTACAGATACAACATCTAAAACTCTAAAAAACAAATGGAATGGTACGATAGCTTTTTTATCCATAAGGATTGGGAAAAACAGTAAAGCAGACTTACACTCAATATTGCAAGATCTTAGAAGTGAAGCAGAAAGTGAAAGAAACATACGTGATAACAAGATAGAACAAGAGAACTTTGAATTAAATATGAATGATTATTTTGGCGATTACGCTGAAATAAAGCAGGAAGCTATTAATTTTAGAGATAAATATTTACTACCTAAATTAGCTGAAGGTAAGAAAATAACTATTAACTGTAAAGATATTAAGAGTGCGCCTCATAGCTTTCTAAATGCCTTACTCGCTACTCCTATTCAAAATCTTGGTCTTGCTGCGTACAAGAGAATAAAAATAGTGAATGCGAACCCTAACATTAGAGAAACTATAGACTTTATTTTTGAAGATAATACCTAGCAATCTTTGAATAAGATTTTCACTATAGTTAATTGATGATATATGTACAAGATACATTGTGCTTTATCAACTAATGCAATTTAGCTTTACCATCATAACCGTAACACAAAGACAGAATAAAACGACGGAGGTCATGTGCACTATACCGCAATCATCAAAGACGGTGGTTTGTTTATCCCAAACGTATTTTCAGACCTAAACGATGGTGGCTCGCATATCGTACAAGTCGAGGTTGATATTGCAGCGGTGCGTCAGCAGTTAGGTGTAGACGAAGCACCAAAGACAACGGTCGCCAAAAAAAGCGTGGCAAAAGCAGCCAAAAAGCCAGTATCGAGAGCGGCTAAAAAAGACACAAAAATAGCAGCGGAAGAGTCTGATGTAAGTACCCTACGCAAAAGCGCGCTTGATGAATTAGAAGCACTCGATGATAGTGAGCTGAGCGAGATATTCAAAGCCTATATGAATGACGGGCAAGAGTCTTCACAGATATCACTAGAGAACCTCTAATCTAAAAATCTATCAACCAAAAATTTGTAATATAATCACATCAAATCCATTTAAATCAATAACTGTAACAATGATAAAGGTAGTCCCATGACTTACTCGATTTTTTCTCAAACGCCAAACAATGCGCTAAAAGAGCCGATGTTCTTTGGTCAGCCCGTCAACGTGGCGCGCTATGACCAACAAAAGCACCCAATCTTTGAGCAATTGATTGAAAAGCAGCTGTCGTTTTTTTGGCGTCCAGAAGAAGTCGATGTATCACGTGATCGTATCGACTTTAGCAACCTGTCATCGCATGAGCAGCATATATTTTTGAGCAATCTTAAATACCAGACGCTACTTGACTCTATCCAAGGTCGTAGTCCCAACGTGGTGCTACTGCCGCTGGTGTCTATTCCTGAGCTTGAGACGTGGATTGAGACGTGGTCGTTTAGCGAGACCATTCACTCGCGCAGTTATACCCACATCATTCGTAATATCGTCAATGACCCCAATATTATCTTTGATGACATCATGCAAAACGAACACATTCTAGAGCGTGCCTCTGATATCGCTCAGTACTATGACGAGCTGTACCGCAACTCGCAGCTATATAGCTTGTACGGTGCGGGCACGCACAACATCAATGGCGTGCAAGTCACCGTCGATCTAAAGTCTCTGAAAAAACAGATGTACCTGTGCATCATGGCAGTCAACGTTTTAGAAGCCATCCGTTTTTATGTGTCGTTTGCTTGCTCGTTTGCCTTTGCTGAGCGTAAGCTGATGGAAGGCAATGCCAAGATCATCAAACTCATCGCGCGTGACGAAGCGCTACATTTGACAGGCACGCAGCATATGCTAAACCTCATGCGCAACGGCCGTGACGATCCTGAGATGGTTGAGATTGCCAATGAGTGCTACGGAGAAAGTATTGAGATCTTCCGTAAGGCCGCCGAGCAAGAAAAAGAATGGGCAGGTTATCTGTTCAAAGATGGCTCGATGATTGGTCTAAACAAAGATATTCTGTGCCAGTATATTGAGTACATCACCAACTTACGTATGGAAGCAGTCGGCTTGCCAGCGGCATTCCCGAACTCAAAATCAAACCCGATTCCATGGATCAATACCTGGTTGTCTTCTGATAACGTGCAAGTGGCGCCGCAAGAGACAGAGATTAGCTCGTACTTGGTGGGTCAGATTGACTCTGATTTATCAGACAGCGATTTTGATGACTTTGAACTATAAGAGCTTTGAATTATAAGAGCATAGGACTAACACTATGACTTGGGTAATGACCAGTAAAAAGCAATTTTACTTGCACGATGATGAAAGTCTGCTCGATGGGCTACTACGCACAGGCCACGAGGTCAATTATCAATGCCGCGAGGGCTACTGCGGTAGTTGCCGTGTCAAGCGTATTGCCAGCTCACACACCATTGATTATCCATTTGCGCCGCTTGCCATGATTGAAGAAGATGAGATCCTTCCTTGCTGTTGCCGCGTGCGAGGGGTGATTTACATCAATCATGAGCCAATTATAGAATAAGGCTAAAAACAAAAGCGCGTTATCTTAGAGATAACGCGCTTTTTTCTTGTCTATAAAACGCTCAGCGTCCTATTGATTACAACAGTCTTTATAAGGGTGCGCCATTTCTTTCAAATAACTGTAGTAGCTCTTCGCGCATACGGTCACGCTCTGCTTCTGACATCATAGGCACCTCTTGTCTCTGATCTTGTAGATTTGGTTGACCTACGCCCCCAAGCGTTTCGTCATGAATCACCACTGGCCGCTCAACAGGCTCTTGCTCTGGTCGCTCTTCTAACAAAATAGTGACCTGCTTATTTTTACCATTACGCAATACCTGAGCATCAAGTTCAGTATCTGGTGATTTACGAGCAACGTATTGGATTAGCGTATTGGCATCCGTCATCTCAACACCATCAATAGTCAAAATGATATCGCCAACTCTTAGACCACTTTTGGCAGCAGGGCCTTGCTCAATCACGTGTAGCACCTCTACACCTGTTGACGTTTCAAGTTGTGTCGGATCGCGCAATTGTGACTGTATCTCAATACCCAGCCAACCACGACTGACTCGGCCATCTTTAATTAAGGCGTTCATCACTTGTTCAACCAGTGCCGTTGGAATGGCAAAACCAATACCCATCGAGCCACCAGAGCGGGAGAATATGACGGTATTAATGCCGACCAATTCACCACGAGCATCAACCAGCGCCCCACCCGAATTACCTGGGTTAATCGCCGCATCGGTTTGAATGAAATCCTCAAACTTATTGACACCAAGTCCCGTACGCCCAGTCGCCGAGATAATACCTTGGGTCACCGTTTGACCCACACCGAAAGGATTACCAATCGCTAGGGCCAAATCACCCACACGAATAGGATTTTCACGGAAACCCAGCGGCGTTAGCCCCGTCATATCGACTTTGATGACGGCCAAATCACTATCAGGATCGGTACCAATAATACTGGCGCGGCTTTTACGGCCATCATTAAAGGCGACGGTAATCTCATCTGCCTTTTCGATGACATGAGCGTTGGTCACGATATACCCATCCTCTGACACAATCACACCAGAGCCTAAGTTAGTATTGCCCTGCTCTTGTGACGGACCACCATGAAATTCAAAAAAACGGCGTAAAACCGGATCATCCATATAAGGGTGCTCTGCCATCGTTTGCGTGGTATAGATATTCACGACCGACTGCGACGCACGGGCGACCGCATTATGATAAGAAGAGATAGGCGCTGGCGTATCAGCCACAGGCTTCGATGCTTGCTGTTCAGCAGTCGAGGTCCTCGGCGGCTCCCACGTGGCCTCCGATGTCGTCTTCATACTCGTAAACAACCAGATAAATGCTGCAACCAGTATCAGCAATAAAATCCAAGGTAACCATTTTAATAAAGACGCCTTGTTGCTGGTGTTCCGAGATGACGACATATAAAACCTCTATAAATTTGAGACAAACAGACGAAGATAAAGACGGCAAACAGCGTGTTATTGACTAAATATAACGCAACCAGTCTAACACTTAACTAAATACCTACGGTTTACCGATTTGACAGGCTCGCGCTCTTAAATTATAACGCCCCGCACGGCTAAGTGGTAACGTATCGTGTACCATTTCAGTTATTCGCTTTCTCTCCTCTTTTACAGCACCATGTTAAAATAGCGCTATAAAGACCATTCATTATGAGCAACCATCTATAATTTTTGATGTTTGCTCCAGTACCATCACAACAAGAACATAACGACAAAAAAAGGGAAAACCATGAGCGCCACTCGTATTTTAACCGAATCCACCCCTTCTACCATTAGCGTACAAGAATTAACGCGATTTTGCGACGATTACTTATCGGCTGATGCTTTTAGAGACTACGCGCCAAATGGTTTACAAGTCGATGGTGGACGCGCTATTCAGCGTATCGTCACTGGTGTCACTGCTTGTGAAGCGTTGATTGACGCGGCCATTGCCGACAAAGCAGACGCCATTATGGTGCATCATGGTTATTTTTGGAAAGGCGAACCTGCGCCCATCACCGGCATGAAAGGCCGGCGTATACGCAAACTCATGCAGCACGGTATCTCTATGATTGGCTACCACCTACCGCTTGATGCCCATCCGCTGATCGGTAACAATGCCAAACTGGCCGACATGCTAGGCATGACCATCACGGGTGCCCTATATCCTAATGAGGCGCATCCTGTTGGTAACATAGCCACTTGCCCACCGCAGAGCGCTCAAAATCTCATTGCCCACATCACCCAGGCCCTAGGACGTGTACCACTACATATTTCTGCTAACGATAGCGCCCACAACAGTACAGACGCTAACATGGAGCATAACAGACTGATCGAACGTGTGGGTATTTGTACTGGCGGGGCCCAAGACATGATTGAGCAAGCCGCATTGATGGGCTGTGATGCGTTTATCTCGGGTGAGATATCTGAGCGTACCACTCATATTGCACGAGAGCTTGGCATTGATTATTTTGCTTGTGGGCACCATGCAACAGAACGGGGCGGTATAAAGGCGCTAGGAGATCTTATTGCCCAGCAGTTTGGGTTGCCAGTGACTTTCATTGATATTGACAACCCCGCCTAACAGGACTCCCCCACACCGCTATTTTTGCCTTTATTGTTTAGATATTTACGCCAAACTTATTTAGTTTATTACCTATATTAGACAACTTTGACTGGTTTTTGCCATTTCTACTTATTAATAATAGCGCTATTTTTAACCGTCTATAGTGCTATTGTTAAGTTTTATCGCTAATTTCTTAACCACACTTGAATAATCTAGGGAGTATCCGCATATTATTACCTGAAGAAAGAATGTCTTGTCATGAGACTTCCCATTTATTACAGCCTCCGGTTATGGCGCTTAAATGATGGTAAATATCCAAAACGCCTTGTTTTAAAAGGTACAAGAGATTTTGGATTGTCTGCCAAATAGTGTGTTGTGTTTGCACAATATGTGGTTAATAGCATAGTACACCTTCGTTTTAGTAGCTCAATAACGGTATTGCATCACTTGATTGATAGCTTATTTTATAAGCATTTTTTCACTATCAAACAAGATTCCTTGCCTGCCCTTATTGCGGAACAATGCAGTGTTAGTACCTGTTTATTCAGTTATAAATGAATGAGTCGGCAGGTACTGACGTTAGCGTAGTAATGATTGAACGACTGTCTAACGAGTATGAATAAAAAATTACTGTGTCGCTCAATTTATCTACGGCTTTGTTTTGTTAACTTATTCATGACCTTACCTGTGTTTAATCTGACGTTGTTTTACTATTAGCAGTATCTACCATCGATGAAGGAATCATCTGATTTATACCCTTCGCGTTGTTTTGCACCCAAATTTTGGTATTGGTGCTTTGAGAGCCGTATTTTCGCCCTCTTAAGTGACACGCCAGTAGATAATGAGCTAATACAATACGCCACCGCTGCCTTTTATAAAGGGTTTATGAGCGGCACTAGGGTTAAACAAAGGATGTCACGCTTTTATTATGAATGAAGCAGCGTGATGTTCTCTAAAATGTAACAGTGATGTGTGTGTCTCTAGTAAACGTACACTCATTCGCATTTTACGGTAAGCAGGATGGCTAAAATCAGGAGACATCCATGCAGCGTATTACTTATCGTGTAAAAGTATCTGCGCAAGGGGCAAAACGCCGTATTTCTTATTTACTGCGTCCATCTAAGCGCCTACTGAACACTAAAAGTAACATCGTTTCATCCGTTACCCCGACGACATCGTCGCGTTTTGCCCGAACCAAAAAGCTGGCGCAGGTCTCTAGTATCGCGCTGCTTTCTCTACCTGCCCAAAGTCTCACGACAATGGGAACGCAGGTGCGAACCTATGACAATGTCATGCTACAAAACACCTTAACCGTAGCCGCGGTTCCAGGCGACAGTACTTATTTTGCCACTGATGGTTTCCAACATGGTTTTGGCTTTGATTTGGTACGTACTTATGCGGACGAGCTTGGTGTTGATATCGATCTAAAAGCTTATGCCAATGAGGAAGCGGCCCTAAAAGCCATAAGATCAGGTGAAGCAGATATGGCTTTGACCACGGCCAGTACCAAATTAAAAAGCCAGCTTAATTTGTCGTCTATTAATGTCAGTTGTGGTTATGATGCCAGCTTAACAAAGAACGGCTTGCACCCAAAGGTTAGCTGGACATTTAGCTCATCCAATGACCCACTCTCAAAAAAAGCCAGTTATTTCTTGTGTGATAGCATCAAATTACAAAACACGCAAAAGCTGGCTGCCTTCTATAATCAAAACTTATTGAAAGACGCTTACAGTCAAGATCATTTCCAAAGAACACTGACAGAAAAGCTGCCTGATTATCAGTCTTCTTTTGAAGAACAAGCCCGCAATTACAATCATGACTGGGAGTTGCTGGTCGCCATGGGCTATCAAGAGTCTCATCTTGATGCCAATGCGGTATCACCCACTGGGGTGCGCGGCTTAATGATGCTGACCAATAACACGGCCAAAGCGATGGGCGTCTCAGACCGCGTCGACCCTTATCAAAGCATCGGCGGCGGTGCGCGCTATTTAGAACAAATGAAAGGTGAGTTTGCTGATGTGCCAAAGACTGACCGTATTTGGTTTGCGCTTGCTGGCTACAATATGGGGCCAAACGCCGTAAAAAGCATTCAGCGTAAATTAAGAGATCAAGGTATCGATGATAAAAGCTGGGCCAACGTCTATGCTTATTTAGCTGACAATAGAGCCTCTAATAGCCGCTATGGTCAAGCGATGCATTATGTGAGTAACATCAGAAGCTACCTTGAGACGATAAAGACTCAAACCGTTTAATCAACAAACACTGTGACATGTTTTTAGCTAAAAAAAGCAGCTCTTATAAAGAGCCGCTTTTTTGTGCGGGTTGATTGACTATTGATCAGTTTACACTGACTATCCCCATCACGCGCTTATTAGCGATTGGGGACGGTGAGACGCTGACCACGTTGTAACATAGTATCAGCCGCTATATTGTTCATCTCAGCCAGCTCTTGCGTAGACACGCCATATTTACGCGCTAGTCCAATCAGGCTATCCCCTGAACCAACGGTATAGCTGACAGTCACTTTTGGTACTTTAAGCGTTTGTCCACGCTGTAGTTGTGCATTGGTCGCCAAGTTGTTGGTCGCAGCCAAGTCTTCTACCGAAACACCAAATTGACGTGCTAGCGCTATCAAACCATCGCCTGATTGCACTTTGTAATTTTCTGTATTGCCCAGTTTTTTGCCACTATTACTCGCTGTGCTAGCAGAGCTGCTACTGCTTTGAGTGCTACTAGATGCCACAGCAGTGCTACCACTAGCAGGAATAGTAATGGTACGACCAAGTATCAGATTGGAGTTCGTTGTTAGATTGTTTGCGGTTGCTAAATCACTTAAGCCAATATTATAGCGTTTCGCAACACCTGTTAAAGTATCCCCTGATTTTACTTTATAACTGACTTCTTTGTCATTTAGTTGACGGTCTACCAACTCTTTAGAGGCTGGTACCTTGATGGTTTGTCCACGTTGCAAGCGAGCTTTGGCACCAAAGTTGCTATTCACTGCCGCAAGCTCTGTTGGGCTGACTCCCACACTATTCGCAATTCCGATTAAGGTATCGCCTGCTTTTACTTTATAGTTGGTCGTCGCCACCGAGCCTGAATTACTCGAGCTACTCGTGCTTGTCGCCGAATTAAAGTCAACGCTAGCAGGTACTTTTAGGGTTTGACCGACGTACAATGAGTCTGTGGCACCAATTCCATTTAGACTAGCTAACGTAGCTGTGGGAACATTAAACTGACGTGCTAACGCTATCAAACCATCGCCTGCTTTTACTTTATAGTTTTTAGTGGCCGTGGTCGATTTGCTTGGTTTAGTGGACGGTGCGGCAGGTGTCGTCGCAGGCGCCGTCACTTTGCCTGGTATTAACCATAGCTTTTGCCCTCTAAGTAAGTCGGCACGGCTGCTTAAATTATTGTAGCTGGCGAGCTGAGTGACGGACAAACCAAAGCGATTCGCCGTACCAATCAGCGTATCGCCGCCTTGTACGACATAGCTATCTGGCTGCTTTGCCGCTGCATTATTGGCATTACTTAATGGCTCAATAGTTTTGGCATTATACAAATACAAGGTGCTACCAGATAACAGCTTGGCACTGGCATCTATTTGGTTCCACTCTGCGATATCACGCCAATTCACACCCGCACGACTGGCTATATTAGACAACGTATCCCCACGTTTTACCGTGTAAGTGGTACGCGTACCTTGCGGTTTTGGCTTACTTACCGATGTCTTCGCAAAGCTAAGTCTCTTCTCTTCGCCACTGGCTTCTAGAATCGACTGCTGTGTCTGTACGGCTGATAAATTGATATTACCATCCGCATTGACCACGTTGGTCTCAGACGTGTTGTTTCGAATTTGGGTGGCAATAAAGTCGCGCTCTTCTTTGCTTAGCGGCGGTTCTTGGACAATGGTATTGTTCTGTGTGATCTGCGCAGAGGTAGTCGGTAGACTGTTGCTGCTTTTAAGTTCAGCGTTGATTTTACTCGTTTCCGCCGTCGTCAATGGTGGCTCAGTACGGACCGAGGCATTGTTGCTATAAACAGAGCTGCTCGTCTGTGTGGCGGATGGTGAGATATAACTTGTCGTTTGCTGAGGTACGCTAGCGTTAGCGGCATACTCAGCCAGAGCACTACCAGTCGTTGGCAATGACGAGCTACTGTACGGTTTGCTATTGTAACTTGGCGTTGTCGTTGGGCTGCTCGTGTTACTAGACGCGAGTACATTGCCTGTACCGTTCCCTCTTAATAAGCTCAGTTTGGCGTCAGCATTGAGGCTAACATCGTTAGGAATAATAACACGCTGCGGCCCTGAAGAATCGACGCGTCCTGATGTGAGCGCTGTGTTTAATCTTTCTAGCTCATCATAAGTCACGCCAGTGAGCTGTGCCACCTCAGACAAGCTGACACCATAGTTAACTGGTACGCTACGGAAATGCTGTCGGTTGGCAATGGCTGGTAGATACACGCCATACTGTTCAGGTTTGGCAACGATTTCGGCAACAGCCAAAAAGCGCGGCACATAGTTCATGGTTTCAGTCGGTAATCTAAGTGACCAATAGTCAGTGGGTAAGCCTTGGGCTTTGTTGGCATCAATCGCCCTTTGCACACGACCTGGGCCAGCATTATAGGCGGCTAATGCCAACTCCCAACTCCCAAACTGATTGTGTAGCGCAGTTAAAAAGTCATAAGCGGCACGCGTTGATTCAATCACATCACGGCGACCATCGTAGGTACTGCTTTGATTCAAACCATAAATTCGACCAGTACTTGGAATAAATTGCCACAAACCTGCGGCGGCAGCACTACTGGTACCACTTGGATCGTAAGAGCTCTCAATCACTGGTAACAAAGCCAGCTCTGTTGGAATATTACGACGTTCAGCTTCTCGTACAGTGTGATAGATATAGCGACTGGCACGCGCAGTCAAACGGTTGAGATAGTCCTGCCTGCTGGTAAACCAACTTTTTTGTCCCTCGATACGCTGATTATAAATCGGCTGACCACCATTCATACGATACCCAGCACGCAGACGATTCCATAAATCACCGTACTGCTGAATGGCAAGTTTATTGCCTTCTACCATCGTCATGTCAGTGGCTTCTAGTAAGTCGGCCAACTCGTCCAGACTGTCCGCATCCAAAAACGCAGTCGAGTAATCATTACTACTTGACGTAGTGGCTTGAGTAGCAGGACGTTTGGTAATGACAGATGAGCTATTGGTCGCACCCTTTTTTACCGCTGACGTGTTACTACAAGCACTGATAAGTAAAGTGGATACCGCAAGCGTCAACGGCAACGCAATAAATGAGCGAGAATTTGATAGCACAGTAGACATGATATTGAAAGTTTCCTAACGACAAGAAGTGATAAGATAAAAGTGTTTGATAGTACAGTACTCAATGTAAAGCAAAGCCCAATTTAATACAAACAGATAATCGCCATCAGTTGAGTCAGCATTCTAATTACTCACCTAAGAGAACTAACGGTTCGATATATTGAGCCGATAATAACTATTGAGAGCTGCTTATTGGCTTTACGACAAGCCTTGTTAAGGGATCAACCGTGTTTAATTAATAGAAGATAAATACCGTTTTGATTAGGGCTTGATTAATATTTAATTAATCGTTACTTGTGATACCGCACGCAGTAGCACGGCATTGCCCGTTGATGCCGACAGTGTCACTCTTGATGTGGTGATAAATGAGACTTTTTGGCCATCCTTGACCCAGCTTTCATTGGTTGTGACATTGGCTTTGGCCTGCGCCCCTGTAATGACGATGTTATCTACCGAGATATCATAGCGATAATTAGAAGTGTTACTCCAGCTGTTTTGCAACAATCTCAAATAAGCATCTTTATCTAAGCTGGTAGATTTCCCTTTTCTAGACATCGAAATGAGCGCATCATCAGCCACAAGACTAGCGACTTGGTTGATATTTTGGTTATTTGCTGATGTCTTCATGGCCGCGACATAATTTTGCACCAAAGCTTCGGTCATGGTTGCAGCTTGCGCACTGATACTGACAGTACTCGCCACGGCAACTACCGCAGCCACACTAGCACTTTTCACTAATAGCGCCAAAAGCCCTTTTCCCCACAATCGTTTCATGATTATCCTTAGTGATACTGTTTTCGTTATTGTCACTCATTGTTGACACGTGCATTGTTGACACATGGTCACATCGTGACGATTAGCGCGCTTTTCTCAGTTGAGCCAGTCAGTTGAGTCAGTAGTTTACATTTTGGCCGTCATGAGCAATCGATTGAATGCTTTTACGACCATGCTACCTTAATGCTACCTTCCGTTTAAACGACAGGTTTTTAACCATCACTCTTTTAACAGTCACGATAGCTTATGTGTATCATAGAGTGAGACTATCATTCAATTCTCACAGTTATGTGACACCCTGTGTAATTATTGCGTATACCGACCCATAAGTGGTGGAGGCTCCAAAGATAGCAATAATATCCTACTTTTCTATTTACTATGGGTCATCCACGCCATTCTAAAAGTAAATGACTCTAAAACCAAGCCTACCTAAAACTTAGTATCAGCACTATTATCTTCATAGTGCTCATCATCACTGAGCTTCATGCCCAGACGCTCTACCCGTCTGTCCATCATTTGTCGAGCTAAGGCCTGCATATCTTCAACGCGATCTATTTCATCGACAATCTCAAGGCCCAATAACGTTTCAAACACATCCTCTAAAGTCACCAAACCTTTGACCTCGCCATACTCACCAACCGTAATCGCAATATGAATGCGGTTTTTTAACATAAGCTCTAATAAGTCAAACAGTTTCATTTTTGAGAATACAAACGTAATGTCGCGCTTAAACTGGGTCAAAGGCTTATGCATCGCATGATTAACTTTTGCTAATAACATGTCTGTTTTTAACACAAAGCCTGTAATATTGTCTAAATCACCATCATAAATGGGCAACCGTGAAAACGTAAGTTTGGGGCGATCCACCAGTAATTCAGCAACGGTTTTGTTCTCTTCAAACGCTAGCATGACCGAACGCGGGGTCATGATGTCCTCGACCTTAATAGCGCCAAACGCCAGTAAGTTACGAATAATACGCGATTCTAATGGGTCGATTTGACCTGACTCTTCACCAATACTAGCAAGCGCCGCAAACTCACGACGGCTAAACGTTTGTGGTTCTTTGCCGCGCACAAGCAGCTTCGTTAGCCGCTCTGAGACCCAAATGAGCGGATACAGTAGTAGAATAATACCGCGAACGAAGTAGGCAACGATACCGCTAAGCTGACGCCAATACATAGTTCCGAGTGTCTTTGGAATAATCTCGGATAAGAATAAAATAGCCAACGTCATAATCGCAGAAAACAGCCCAAACCAAGCACTCCCAAATACAATCGTAGCTTGGGCGCCCGCGCCAATAGAACCTAAGGTATGAGCCACTGTATTCAAGGTCAAAATAGCCGCTAACGACTGATCGATGTTATCAACCTTTAATTGTCTTAGCATGTTTGCTTTTTTTGGATTTTGTTCTTGCACATCAGCGATATAAGACGGTGTCATACTGAGTAGTGAGGACTCTGCTAAAGAACAGACAAACGAGATGCCGATGGCGACCACCACAAACAATATCAGTAGCAGTACACTGATAGCCGTTGGCTCTGCGAGGGCTTCTGTGGTTGCTACGCCCCCCGCTGCAAAGGCAGGATAAGGCAATAGCGTCATGAGCATGGCAAACAATGCCGCTAGCCGCGAGACGGGACTCCTACGATCAAGACGCTTGCAATGGCGCGTTGTCGGAGGAGGTTTAGCAGACGCTTCTTTATGAGCGCGCGCACGACACAAACGAGGGAAAAGCATAAAAGTGGTGAACAAGTTCGGTAACCTAAACAAATAAGAGGAAAAAGGGACAGTAGTCTAATAAACAAAGACGACTAAACACAAATAACTACTGCCATTTGATAGTAGCACTGATGCTACTATTTCACAATAAGACACTGTTTTTATGTCTTTATTTTTTGATACCCTTTATTTCCCTACGATGACCTATCAGCCTGTTAATAGGTGAAGTTTGCTCCACTTTCAGCGCTTTGCCAGTAGAAAAACATTCTCAGCCTATTATTAACAGTTACCAAGTCTGGGATTTTTTGTTACTATGCGTTTAATTTTATTATTGTCCATGACTTACTGAGAGAAACTATGAGCTTATTTATCCAAGCTGCCCATGCTGCCCCAGAAACTGCAGGTGCTGCGTCCCTATTTGGTCAAATCCTACTGCCTGTCGCTTTTTTTGCAATTTTCTATTTTTTGGTGATTCGCCCGCAGTCTAAGCGTACCAAGGAGCACCGTGCCATGGTCAACTCACTGACTGTGGGTAGTGAAATCATCTTTGCTGGTGGTTTAATGGGTCGTATTAAAGACTTAGAAGGCGACTATGCAGTGGTTAGCCTAAATAACAACACAGATGTAAAGGTACAACGTGCTTCAGTTATTTCAGTATTGCCGGCTGGCACTATCGAAAGCGTTTAATTATTACTAGCTTTTTAGTAGTGATTTTTTAACAGTCGTATCCTTAATGGATATAACGACTAAAAAATGACCGTACATTGTTTACGGTCATTTTTCGCTATTAAAGCAGTGAAGGAAAGTGGCGATAGTCAGCTTACTTTTCCAACACACTGTCCTTATCAGTTTCCTCTATAAGATTTATGGTGACTAGATAAAGATACCTCTGTATTATTTGCTTTACTGTTTTACGCGTTACTATCATCGCGGATGATCGCAATGGTGCATTACCATGAGTGCTGAATACGGCATTCGACCATCGCTATCGCTAACTTCCCATCTGCTAACGTGTGGCCCACGTCGCCAGTCGTTTATCAACCTAAAGAAGTGATTATGCAATATCCCGCTTGGAAATACTTACTTATTGCCGTCGTGCTAATCATTGCCGGTCTATATGCTGCCCCGAACCTCTACCCTGACGAACCTGCCGTGCAGATTACTAGCGCAGCCGCAGGTACACAGCTGTCTGAAGGTATCTTGACCCAGTCTCAGAGCTTGCTTGAAGAGGCTGGACTGAACAATCATGATGGCACGTTTGAGGGCAACAGTGCGCTAGTACGCCTTGACAATCCAGTCGACCAGCTAAAAGCACAAGAAGTGCTACGTCAGAACTTAGGCGAAGACTATGTGGTCGCGCTTAACTTGGCGCAGACGACCCCGCAGTGGCTACGTGATATCGGGGCAAAACCGATGAAACTGGGTCTTGATTTACGGGGCGGTGTACGTTTTGTGCTAGAAGTCGATATGGATAAGGCGCTTGAGCAGCGTTTGACCAGTGCTAGCCGTGATATGCGTCGTGAGCTACGATCTGAGCGAATTGCGATTAAAGGCATTAAAACTGAAGAACGAAGTGTGGTACTACATTTTGCAGATACAGACACGCGTAACCGTGCACAGAACGTGCTACAAGGTTCGATGGGCAACACGTTTAGCTTGCAATCTTCAATAGATGCCCAAGGTCCTGCGTTAATTCTAGCCTACAACGATGCCACACTCGATGAAATCAACAGTTATGCGGTCAATCAAAACTTAACGACCTTACGTAACCGTATTGCCGAGCTCGGTGTGACTGAAGCTTTAGTACAATCACAAGGTGCTAGTCGTATCGTCGTTGAGCTACCAGGTGTACAAGATACCGCAGAAGCCAAGCGTGTCCTTGGACGTACTGCCAACCTTGAGTTCCGTATGGTCGCTGAAGACAGCGAAAACTACATGGGTGGTATTCCGCCTGCAGGGACTGAAGCCTTCCCATTTGAAACACTCGATGGCCCCCCTGTATTGCTTGAGCGCCAAGCGATTGTGACTGGTGATAAAGTGACCAATGCGCAAACTGGCGTTGACGAAAGCGGCTCTCCTGAAGTGAGTATTACCTTGGATAGTGCTGGCGGTAAGCTCATGCAGAACGCCACACGTACTGCTGTTGGTAAGCAGATGGCCGTATTGTTTATCGAAAACAAGCAAAGAATCACTTATGAAGAAGACCCAGCAACTGGCGAGACTGTTGAAGTTAGAACGCCTTATGCTGAAACCAAAGTCATCAACCGTGCCAACATTCAAGCGGTACTTGGCTCATCATTTCGTATTACTGGTCTTGACAGCAGTGCGGAAGCCGCCGAGCTTGCCCTTTTGTTACGCTCAGGCGCACTTGCTGCACCGATGTACTTTGTAGAAGAACGCACCATCGGCCCATCATTAGGTCAAGAAAATATTGATAAAGGCTTGTTCTCTACTCAGGTCGGTTATCTTTTAGTCTTTGTCTTTATGATTATTTTCTATCGTCTGTTTGGTGTCATTGCTAACGTGGCGCTAGCTGTGAACGTTATTATCATCATTGCCATTATGTCCATCTTAGGTTCCTCACTGACCCTGCCTGGTATCGCTGGTATCGTCTTAACCATCGGTATGGCGGTCGATGCCAACGTGCTGATCTTTGAGCGAATACGTGAGGAGATTGCAAACGGGGTACGGCCAAAATCGGCTATCGTGGCAGGTTTTGACCGAGCATTTAGTAGTATTTTCGATGCCAACATTACCACCTTATTGGTCGCATTTATTCTATTTGCAATTGGTACTGGCCCGATTAAAGGCTTTGCGATTACGCTAGCTATTGGTATTGTCAGCTCACTATTTACCGCTATTTTGGTCACACGTGCGCTGGTACAAATTGCTTACGGTAAGCGTAAATCTATCAAACGTTTGAGCATCGGTTAGGAGAACACTATGGCGATCGATAAGAACAATCCTCTAGAACAGCAAAATACCCCAGATCGAAATGGTTCAGGTGGCTCAGACACTACTAATGCCAGCACGCGCCGACGCAAAAAACCACGCCGCGATGGTAAAGGCAGTAACACCCAAACCAATAACCCGGCCACGGCAGAAACGAGTAAAAATAAGACTCGCCGTAGTGGTAAAAACAGCGGGAAAACCAGTCAAGCATTGGCCACACAAACCCTTAATACCAACACCGCTATTGACCCTGATTTAGCACTGGGTGATGCAGCTGACGACGCAGCCGCACAAGCTGAAGGTGGTATCAAAGCCGTTGGTAACCAACGCATCATTCCATTTATGAAGATAGAAAAGCCAATGGCGATTTTGTCTTTACTGATGGTCATTGCTAGTATTATTGCTATCGCAGTAAACGGTCTGAACCTAGGGCTTGATTTTACTGGCGGTGTCTCCGCAGACGTGCGTTACGAGCAGCCTGTTGAGCAGGTTGAAGTCGTGCAAGCATTGGCTGATAACGGTTTTGATGATGCAGTGGTGCAATACCTTGGTACGCGAGAAGAGCTACTGGTACGTCTGCCGCCTCAGTCTGACAACATCGATGGACTTAGTGCCAGCCTGACTCAAGCTTTAGCCCTGCCTAATAATACCGCCGAGATCAGTAACGTTAATATTATCGGTAGCCAAGTTGGTAATGAAGTTTACTTAAACTCAGTCATGGCGTTAGTATTGGCACTCCTTTGTATGCTCGGTTACGTTGCCCTACGCTTTCAGTTTAAACTGTCTCTTGGCGCGGTTCTGTCGCTGTTCCATGATGCTATCGTGACTATCGGCGTTTTTGCCTTATTTGGCTTCCCATTTGATTTGACCGTCTTAGCAGCTATTTTGGCGTTGATTGGTTACTCATTGAACGATACTATCGTCGTTTATGATCGTATTCGTGAAAACTTCCGCCGTGTCCGGGGTATCACACCGCGCCAGACCATTGATTTATCGTTAACAGAAACCCTGCGCCGTACGATTATGACCATCTCAACCGTCCTATTGGTTGTACTTGCTATGATGTTCTTAGGCGGTGATGGCCTGTACTGGTTCTCAGTGGCACTTTTCATTGGTTTACTTGCTGGTACTTACTCATCTACTTATATTGCAAGTTCAATCCCACTGCGTATGGGTCTATCGCGTGATGACTTTATCGTAAAAGTAAAACCAGAGTTTGAAGAAGAAATTGTCACTTTTAATGATCCAAAAATGTTTGAATAGAATAATGATCAATAATACCCAATCGTGATTCGTTAAACGGTTGATTGAACGGTAATGACGTTTAATAAAGGCACCTGACTCGTGAATAATGAGTCTAGGTGCTTTTGTCTTTGTAGCTGTTTTTTGCTGAATGAGCAAAAATGCTACGCTTGCCTCGTGGCGTCAATTAACGAACCGCACTCTCTTTATTGTTTAAGCATAAACGAGTCGAAAATACCAATGACTATCTCGCCGCCATCTAGTACGATGCCACCGATTGATACCCGATATACCCGTATCATTGCTATTGCTTTGCCCGTATTATTGGCCAACTTGGCCATGCCGTTACAAAGCGTTATCGATACAGCGATCGTGGGCAATATGAACGATACCGCCAAACTTGCGGGTATGGGCTTGGCCATACAGTTGTTGTCCTTGGTACTCGTCAGTTTTAACTTTTTACAGTACGCCTCGTCTGGGCTGTCGGCGCAAGCGCTGGGAGAATTGGCCAACCACGTTGATAGTTCTATAAACGCCACGGCAACATCATCACCTTTGACGCCATCCCCCCTACTGTCTATTTTGCAACGTGCCTTACTATTGGCCTTTGTTATCGGGGCTATTTTGCTACTCGCAAAGCCTTGGCTGATTGACGTCGGTTTACAAGCTTTATCAGCCAACCCTGCCAGTGGTCTTGCGGCAAAGACCTATTTAGACGTACGCTTTTGGGGGGTTATCGCTGAGCTGATGAACTTTGCCTTTATTGGTTGGTTTGCCGGTCAAGGCAAAACACGTTATATGCTCTATCAGCAGGGCTTTATTGCCATCCTTAACGTTGGACTAACTTTGTTCTTTGTCTTTGTGATGCAGATGGGGTTGGTTGGTGTGGCACTGGGCACCACCATCGCATTTTGGTTGGGTGTGTTATTGGCTTTATGGCTCAGTCGTCAACATCTGCAAATATCTTGGTTGGCACTGTTTGAGGCTGATCGGCAACATTTCACTAAAGAAAAGATGCTTAGGCTATTTTCACTTAATAAAGATATTTTTATCCGTACGCTTATCTTAACGTTAAGCTTTGCTTGGATTACGCGTCTTTCCGCCCAAGGTGGCGACGTCATACTGGCTGCCAATGCCATTTTACTGCAAGTACTTAGTATCTCAGCCTTTGCCCTTGATGGCGTGGCAGTATCCGCTGAAACCTTGAGCGGTCAAGCTGCGGGACGCCGCGATTGGACGCGTTTTCGTGTTATCGTGATGCGCACAGGTGTGGTCAGTTATGGGCTGGCCGTGTCGTTAAGTGCGACATGGTGGCTTGCCATGCCAACGTACTTGCAATTTATGACCAATATCGACTCCGTCTTTGCGCTTGCTTATGATTACCATCTTTATGCAGTACTGCTACCCATCGTCGGGGTCGGCGCCTATTGGTTGGACGGCATATTTTTTGGCTTAACTGCTGGTAGTGTGATCCGCAATGCTGCTCTGATACTAGCCGCTATATTTTTCCCCCTTAGCTGGCTGCTCTATCAGCAGTGGGACATGACAGGCATTTGGCTAAGTGTCTGGTGTTTATTGTTATTGAGAATGATTATTTTAGGTGGCTTCTTGTACCGCGCTCAGCAAACAGGTCGCTATGAAAAATTACAGTAATAAAGGTTAGGATATTACGTGACGACGCATTCAAATGAATTAAATCAGCAGTTTGAAGCCCGATATGACTGGGCTGAAGGCTTCAAAAAAAGCTTGCCAGTAGCCATGGGCTATTTACCGGCAGGCATTGCCTTTGGGGTGCTGGCACAAGTTGCTGGACTCCCTATATGGGCAGTCATTATGCTTAGTGTCATTCTATATGCAGGCGCTGCTCAATACGCTTGTTTGCCGATGCTAAGCGCTGGTTTACCGATTGGCAATATCGCAACCAACATTGCCGCTATTAATTTGCGCCATGTGTTTTATGGTATGCCATTACTGCAGTATCTACCAACACGCAAACTTGCCCGAACCTATTGCTTGTTTGCACTGACGGACGAGACCTTTTCGGTCATGACCAGTTTGCCGAATGAGGTACGGTCAGCTTTGATACTGCCGATCAGTCTTTTTAACCAAAGCTGGTGGGTGCTAGCAAGTGTGATTGGCGTAATGATCGGCAGTACACTCAGCGATTTGGTCCCACACTTGGATTTTGCCTTGGTTTGTCTGTTTGTCATTTTGGCTTATGAGCAGTTTCAAAGTATCAAACGTTATTTTCCCATTGGCATTGCTGTAATCTCTTTAGCCGTAGCTTCTATTTTCACTAGCAACTGGCTGTTGTTGGTAGCGATTACCATTTGTATGCTATTAATTTTAGCCCGTGGTTTTTGGACACAGCACAGCTTGCTAGGAGAAACCGATGAGTAGTAGCTATCTTATTTTTGCCACTTTTGCGATGGCCGCTGTTACCTTTATGATTCGCGCCCTTCCCGCTTTGATCCCTAAGCAGCTTTTGGACACGCCTTGGCTCCATCGACTGAATGAGAGCTTACCGCTATCAGTCATGGTCTTGCTTATGTTAACCAGCCTCTCTTATCAGGACTTGTCTGCGTCTACTGATCTAAATAGCGCAGATTTACATTTGCTAATGGCACAAGTTGGCGCGCTACTTTTGGTGTTATTAATTTATCATATCAGCCGTCAGCTACTGGTAAGTATGGTCGTCGGTATCGCTGCGATTAACGGCTTGCTGTGGATATTCACCAATTTTCTAAGCTAACAGCAGTACCAATCATTAAGACCAATCGATAGTGCCAATTCACCATCATAATCAATCGTCCTATCTAAAAAAGGCTGCATTCTAATAAGAATACAGCCTTTTTCTGAAAACGTAAGAAGGTTTAATTGGTTACATCTCTTCGACACCCATCATATCGACTGGGGTATCCGCAACGATTTGTACGCCTTTTTTGCCTGTCTTAGCGGTGTCATTACGCTGTTCTTGTAGATGATCAAGATAGGCTTCATTAATCTGACCAGTAATGTAGCAGCCATTAAATACTGCACAGTCAAAGCCTTCAACTTTGCTATGTTTGGTATCTTTTACGGCATCAATCAAATCGTCCAAGTCTTGGAAAATCAACCGATCAGCGCCGATAATGTCACGCACTTCTTCCACCGTATGACCAGAGGCAATAAGCTCACTACGCACTGGCATATCAATACCATAGACGTTTGGATATTTTACTGGTGGCGCCGCACTCGCAAAGAAGACTTTATTAGCCCCTGCATCGCGTGCCATTTGGATGATTTCATGACACGTCGTACCACGAACGATAGAATCATCAACCAACAACACGTTTTTGCCTTTAAACTCTAATGGTACAGCGCTGAGCTTTTGGCGCACCGATTTTTTACGTTGTTGCTGACCTGGCATGATGAAGGTACGACCGATATAGCGGTTTTTCATAAAACCTTCACGGTATTTAACATTCATCTTAAGGGCTAACTCCATCGCTGACGTCCGCGAGGTATCAGGAATAGGAATGACCACATCGATATCATGATCTTCGCCCCAGTCTGCAAGGATTTTATCTGCCAGTTTTTCACCCATCCGTAAGCGGGATTTGTACACTGAGATGTTATCCATGATTGAATCTGGACGGGCAAAATAGACGTATTCAAAGATACAAGGCGTGTACTCTTGCTGTTCTACGCACTGGTGAGTGTGTAGATTATGATCCAAATCAATAAAAATAGCTTCGCCTGGTTTGACATCACGAACGATACTAAACCCTGACCCTGTCAATGCCACCGACTCTGACGCGACCATATATTCGGTGCCGCCGTTTTCTGCCATGCGTTTGCCAAAAATAAGCGGACGAATACCATTTGGGTCACGAAATGCAAGCAAACCATGGCCAGTAATCAAGGCAACCACACCATACGCACCTTCACAGCGACTATAGACAGCCGTGACGGCTTTAAAGATATCATCAGCTGTTGGATGGGTTTTGTCTAGATTCTGCATTTCATGAGCCAGTACGTTTAATAGTACTTCAGAATCTGAGTCGGTATTAAGATGGCGGCGATCTTCGATGTACAATGACTTAGCCAAGCTCTCAGCGTTGGTCAAGTTACCATTGTGCGCAAGCGTGATGCCGTAAGGCGAGTTGACATAAAAAGGCTGAGCCTCGGCGCTGCTAGAGGTACCAGCCGTTGGATAACGAACATGACCAATACCAAACTTGCCGACCAGCTTCATCATATGGCGATTCATGAAAACGTCACGTACCATACCGTTTTCTTTACGCAGATAGAGTCGTCCATCCTGTAAAGTGACAATACCAGCTGCATCTTGCCCGCGATGCTGTAGCATCGTCAAGCCATCATAAAGAATCTGATTGACTGGCTCATGAGCGGCAACCCCAATGACTCCACACATAGTTATATCCTATTTTGACCTACACATTAGTACTACAATGACGGTAAAATTTCTGGCAGTACTATTAAAAACACTAGCTACCACTCACCGCCTACCTGATGACGTTTGTTAGAGATTTAACGAATGATTGTCTTTTTGATATTGTTTTTTTGATGATGGGCAAACTAATCTGTTAATAATTCAGTGTTTGTCCTTTATCACCCCATACTGCTGCTCAATAAAATAATATCAAGGATGAATTACAAAGAAGATGCTATAAAAGTCAGACTCAAAAAATAAAAGTGACAAGAAGTGCCATATTAAGTTTAGAGGTATGAATATTTATGACTGGTTGACTTGATTCCATGCTACCCCTAACACATCTGAAACCAACTCTTTACCCATCGGTGCATAAGGCAGTAGTTCAGGGGCAAGTACTGACGTTTGCCACTGTGGTAGCTGCACCAATAACGGGGCACTGACACTCAGAATAACCAACACCATCAACACATTTTTGGCCGCACCCAGCACACCACCTGCCATCTTGTCCACGAGACCCAAACGAAGGGTTTTAAGCACGCCTGAGAAAACAAAAGCCACTAAGTGCATGACAGCCAATATGGCAATCACCACCAATAAAAAAGCCATGGCCATTTGCAACACAGGGTTTTGCACAATGCCGGATAACTGAGGCGAGACTGAGCCTGCCAAACGCGTAGCGGCAATCAGCGCAATAAACCAACCCACCAAGCCAACTGCTGTCTTAATCAGTCCTACTTGAAAGCCGCGCCATAAGCCAATTAAGACAACAACAGCAATCACGATATCCAGACCACTCATGTTTACGCCTCATACTCAATTCATTCTTAGCGAGTGTTTACTTCGGGTTTTATACTAAAGTTAATCATTGATTATTCAACTTATCACCACGCCCTTTTACTCATTTTGTGACAATTAATGGCAATGGTTTGACGGACGGGTTAGCTTTCCATCGCATCATAGTAGCCACCGATTGCCTGAATACAAGACTGTACCAGTCCAGGCCCACGGTAGATAAGCCCAGTATAGAGCTGCACCATGTCGGCACCCGCTTCAATTTTTTTAACCGCCTTAGCGCCACTATCAATGCCGCCTACTCCTATCAATGTTACTTTATCATCTAGCTGATCAGAGAACTGTTGTAAAATCTGAGTACTAATGTGGCTCACTGGTCGACCGGATAGACCGCCCATCTGATCACCATCGGGCAAGTCTTCGACACCCACGCGGCTCAATGTCGTATTGGTGGCAATCAAACCATCAATCTCAAAATCCAATAACTGCTGCGAGATATAGTCTACTTGTAGCGGTTCTAAATCAGGGGCAACTTTAAGTACCAATGGCACATAAAAACCATATTCAGTTGCCAATTGACTATGGCGGTTTTTAATCGTATCCAAGAGTTGTGTTAATGCGTCCCCACTCTGCAAATCACGTAAATTTTTGGTGTTTGGAGAGGAGATATTGACAGTGATATATGAGGCGTGCGGATAGGCACGCTCTAAACAGTAGACATAATCATCCGCGGCTTGTTCCACTGGCGTATCGGCATTTTTACCGATATTAATGCCAATATTGCCCTTATATTTACAGCGTTTGACGTTTTCAATCAGATAATCAATACCCTGATTATTAAAACCCATACGATTAATGATGGCATCTGCTTGTTTGATTCTAAACAATCTTGGCTTGTCATTACCGACTTGTGGCCTTGGGGTGACCGTACCCACTTCTATAAAACCAAAGCCCAGCTCAGCGAGTGCATCAATATAGTCACCGTTTTTATCCAAACCTGCTGCTAGACCAACTGGATTAGAAAACTGCAACCCCATACAGTCTGTTGGCTGCATCGACTGACCGTATACCAAACCCAAAGCACGCGCTTTATGAGCTTTATCCAATAAGGATAAGGTCATCTCGTGAGCGTGTTCAGGATCCATTTTAAACAAAAAAGGGCGAAGTAAGGCATAAGACATAGTAATGGCAGACCCTGCTCGAAAGAAATAGTGAATGGAGAATGTGAATAAAATCAGGCGCTGCGATTATATCAGCTTAACTGAAATAAGAGCAAAGTTTCATGCGGTAAATTTTCACATCAAAACAGCAGCCAGCCTGTATAAACGAACCCTGAACTGCTGATATAAATCGCACTCCCACTTAGCTAAATGCCGCGATTTATAAGCAGTAATTACGGCACAGGACGACCATCAGTCAAGGCTATCCAGCCGCGAATGATACGATAAAGGTGCCAGACAAAAGTGAAGATCATAACCAGCAAGCCAAACCCAGCCAGTAGCACTGAGCCGATGGCGACATTTCCGCTATCAGCTAGCATACTGACGCCAAAACCGCCCAACGCAAAGGTAATAATGAGAAAACCTAAGAAAAACCAGACGATACTGTACCAAAAGGTCTTAATCTGCCAGTCAAAATGTGTGGCCAACCATGAGCCATCAGCGTCATGTCGTTTCGCATAGTTCATCACAATCGGCACAATCCACAGCAAACCAGCGGTAAAATAACTGATCACGTACAAGAAGTACGTAATGTGATTATAAGTGATTAAAGAACGGCGCTTATTGTCGCTCATCATACTATTCTGTCCTCGTTGGGCAACCTCAACTTCATAGTCAGCCATTGTATCAATAGAATCACGATCACGGCGGTCAGCAGTTTTGGTGTGATGCTGTACACGCTCATCAGGATTTTGATCAGTAGAGTGATCCATCATAAGTATCTCGGTCTGATAATGACTAATAACTGTTTGATTGTGCCAGACAAGCCGTTTTTCAATGAGGCTCATGCCAAATCATTATTTTAATAACTCGGTATAAGGTGTCGGCTATGACGTAACCGTCGCTTGTACTTGAATAGATTTGTTGGTCAGATCTTGCTGCATAGACAGCTGAGTAAACTGCCAGCCCTGCTGTTCAAGTTTGCCAAGCGCTCCACTAACCACTGCTTGACTGGCATGACTAAAGCTCAATTGCACAGCATCACCAACCGCGACTACTTGAGCATTTGCGATACCTGCATCGTTTAACAACGCACTGACAGTAGTAGCAGGTGGCATTACCGTGTCATCACCGTTGGCCGCGTTCAGCTCACTGCGATCAATATTATCCGCTTGAGCACGCAACCAAAAATAATCAGCGACTTGCTCTTGATAGTTACTCTTACTATGATTTGCCGCTTGATGGAGACTATAGCCACCGTAGCCCCCAATAAATAACAATAAAAATATGGACAATATGGTCAACGCCAATTGATCGCGTGAAGACAATGCTCGCCAGCGCGCTGATAACACACTTTGAAAACGGTTCATGTGTCCTGATAAGACAATGGAGCCATTGCTGGTCGTATTATCAGAGGTGACGGTATTACGTTTTGCGCGGCGCTGTAATGGTTTCATCTTCTGACCTTCTCTAAACTTACTGCTACTAAATAAATGGCTAATAGATTATGATGCCGCCATATTTGCTTGCTTATCGCTACTATCTACGACATTCACAGTAACTTGACCACTAAATTGTCCTTGCTCATTACCATTCACTTGCTCCAGTTTGGCATGTAAACCCTCTGCAGTCAGTGTACTTGCAAATTTATCAAGACTACCGCGGTCAGGCGCAATCAACGTAAAACTAAGGGTCGATGGCTGCATGACTAATGCTTGCGCGCGCAGTGAGGATTGTTTGATTAAAGGCGACACTCGAGCCAAGGCTGCCATATGAGAGGCCGTGGCTTGGCTATCGCTACGCAGCTTAGGCTGCAACTGTACCTGCAATTTTGTACGGCTGCTCAGTGGCTCATCCGCAAACCAAGATTGATATTGCCTAGCAATCTCGTTCTTGGTCGCCGCTGTCGCTTGATTATACTGATACCATTGCACACCATCGGTCGCCATCTGTAGTACCAACGCTGACAGTGCTACCATGATCGCCACACGCAAATATGGTGATAGCTGTGAATCCGTAGATTTAACAAAGAAATTAAGCGCATGACGGTCAGGGTTTTCAAGAGGCGTTGGCGTCGACGTAGGAGATTTGGTTAACAACAACTGGTGCTCAGTAATAAGCCTTTCTGTTTGCGCCATAAAGTCAGCGCTCGTTGATAATTTCTGTAAATCGTTACCATCATCAGTTTCCATCCTGTCAGTAAAGCTGTCACTGATAGACTGGGTGAGCGAGAAACCAGAGGCGTCAATAGGCGACAAGACGCTAACTTCATTCAAACGCGAGAAGCGCTCAAAAATTAATGGCAAATAGCTGACAGCCATGCCCTGATGCAACGACTGGCGCAGTAGCGTTGTGTACGTATCTTGATAAAGTGTTACTTGCTGACCGGCGGGATCGTTTGGCGTTGGCAGTAATAAAAAGTCAGGAAGTAGTGCCACTATGCTCATACCAGCCAGCTTAGCACCTTGCTGCCATGACTCAATATCACTCTGCGCCAGTGCATACAGTTGGTGACTGTCAGCATGACTGATTTGACGAATGGCCAACTGCTCCACAGGGGTTAAGGAAGTCTCTTCAAACAGATACTGCTTGCCACTGTGGCCCAGCTGCTTAAGCTGAGCGGCACTCAGCTCAGTATCTACCTGTAGTACATGACTGGAAGGAAAGTATAGACACACCGTCTTTCGCGTATTGGATTTATAACTACCATAGATAGCTTGCAGCTGTTGCCAACCATCGACTGACTGCCATCTTTGTACATCTTCATGCCAGACAGCTAGCGGGCTATGCTGCGCTCGTAACCAAACGTGTAACACTAAGCGTGTCCTTAATTAAATAAAAGCGGTGATAAAAGAGCGACTACCCTCAATACGGCTGATCAGGAACGAAACGATCAATTTCACTGGCCATCCCGCTCATCACAAAGTCCATCTCAAGCACCCTTGCTTCTGCTAAAGAAAACGACTCAGGATACTCCCCTGTTAGCAGTCCAGCAAGGTGGGCAATAATAGACATATGGCAAACCACCACAAGGCACTCTGCTTCTACATTAGCAAGGTCTACTAACGCCTTACGAGCTTCATCAGAGGGTGTAATATTGTCCTGTATAGTTACTGGCACTTCAGACGCTCGCGATTGAAACTCTGCTAGGGTTTGCTGCGCCCGTTCATAAGGACTCACGATAAAACGATCTGGATGATAGTGAGTCGTCACATATTCTGCGGTTTGTGCCGCTTGCTGTTGCCCAAATTTCGTCAACTGACGCGCACTATCTGGACGCGTCTCATCTTCTGCTTGACCATGACGTACTAATATAATTTTCATAACCGTCCTTGTCCTATCTTTTTTGGTACATTTTTTGGTATGTTTTTTTATTGTGACTTTGTATCATTACTGCCCTATCGACATCATTACTGCCCTGTAGGCTAATAACAGCATAGTATTGTCTGAGGTGCTTTATTTATGGTCACCATCGTCTTTTTTATCGTCAGGGCTGTTATTTGACGTTTTCATGTGGGCAGTAAGCGCCGCATTACTATGATCATGAGCCATGACAAACTCAACATCACTGCGGAAACCTGCTTCCATTAAGTGTAGCGCGACTCCTAGGGCAGCTTTATCTTCATAAATAACCGCGTAAAGGGCGTGGGTAATTGGCATATATATGCCTTCTTTGGTGGCTTTTTCGTGCACCTGCTGAATGGTGTTTACCCCTTCAGCGGTCTGACCCAGCTTTTTCACTGCTGCATCGATACTCATACCACGACCAAGCATCGTACCGATACGGTAGTTGCGACTCAACTCTGAGCTACAGGTGGCGTATAAATCTCCAACACCAGACAGTCCTAAAAATGTGAGCGGATTCGCGCCTGCTTCCACGCCAAAACGACTCATCTCTGCTAACGCACGCGTTAATATCATTGCTTTGGTATTTTCACCGACATCATAGGCTGACGCCATCCCCATGGCTATCGCGTAAATGTTTTTGAGGGCACCACCGAGCTCTACGCCTTTCACATCATCGCTGGCAAAAACTCTAAAGAAGGCACTGTGTAGTGCCGCTTGAACTGCATGACGCAGTGGCTCAGACTCACTAGCAATCACTGTCGCAGACGGCATGTTTTTCATAATTTCGATAGCCAGATTTGGACCTGACATCACGCCAAAATTTACTTCTGGCAGCTCGTCTTTAATAATGTCACTCATCAAAGCAAAAGTATCTTTTTCCATCCCTTTGGTCAATGACACGATAGACTGACCGCTGATAAAAGGAGCGATATTTTTTAAAGTCTCACGAAAAGCCAAACCAGGTACAGCGATAAACACAATGTCCTTGTCTTTAACCGTGGCTGCTAAGTCATGGCTGTACTTTAAACGATCATCAAGCTTATAACTTGGCAGATATTTTTTATTGGTTTGGGTCTTTATCATGGCTTTTACCGTACGTTTATTCCGTACCCACAGCGTGGTATCACAGCCATTACGAGCGGCTAAGTTTGCCATGGCCGTACCAAAACTACCACCACCTAAAAATGCCAAACGCAGCTTGGTGGGCCTACTGTGTATCTCTGCCATGTTTTTTGCCACCGATGATTCTACCGCACTAGGATTCAATTTCTTACGGCCGATACCTGATTTGCTAGCACGTTCGATGATACCTGCCAGCAGGCTGTTTTGCTTTTCAGGAGCACTCTTACTCATCTCACTGTCATCATTGCCGATGTCTGTATTGCTATCATTAGAGCTGGTCATGTTCTTTTATCCGTGTTGACTGACTTATTATTAGTAGAATTTATCATGGTTAAATTTTGAGATTTTCTGGCTTTTTAACGATCATTTTATTGAACGGGCAGCGTTCAGCCATATTATGACTCAAATCTGACTAATGGCTCGATATCAATCGGTTTACGTGCGGGTTCATCTTTTGGACTGGTACCAGTATAAACAAAAGCCGTCACATAATCATCTGGACCGACGTCAAAATACGCTTTGACAGCGGGCTCATTACACAATAGACCCGTACGCCATACCGTACTAAAACCTTGAGCCTTTAGTGCCAAAATAAGATTTTGTACAGCAGCACCAGTACTGAGCAGTTGTTCAAAAGGAGGGACTTTTTTGTGTGCTTGTATTTTAGTGACCACCGTGATGATAAGGGGCGCCCGTAACGGCATGGTCTGGGCCTTTTTGAGGTCTTTTTCAGACAAGTCTTCTCCTTCTCGCACCGCTTTTGCTTGAGCAGCGTCGACCAAAGCACGACCCAAATCATGACGAGCATCACCCTGTGTCACGATGAAGCGCCACGGAGACAACTTTTTGTGGTCAGGTGCCGTTGCTGCGCACTCAATCGCCGTTTCGATCTGGGCGCGCGTCGGTGCGGGGGTGTCCAAATTGCCCATACTGCGTCTTGAATTAATCCAACCGATCAACGCTTCAGCAGACAATGGCGGATACTCTGTTATCCTATGTTTTAGGGGCAACTTGTTCCCATTTTTTACTTTGTCATTTTCATCAAATACCGTCATCGTCTATCCTTATTTATTATTGTCTCTTACTTTTTTTTCATGCAAAAAACCAAATTTTTTATGTCATATAGTTAATTCACCATGAATCACCCGCTACCTGAGAAGTAAAGGTTTTTGAGAGGTGGTTAACACGAACTTTTACGCCGCATCTTCTACCCGATGGTCCATGCGCAAATAATCTTCTGACTGCATCTCAAGCAGGCGTGAGCGTGTACGCTCAATCTCAAACGCCAGCTTCTCTCCTTGATACAGATTTAAAATCGACTGCTCTGCTCGTACCAGAAGCTTTACGCGGCGATCATAGAACTCATCAACAAGGTAAATAAAACGGCGCGTCGGATCACGCAAGTCATCGTCTAGCGCTGGTACGGCATTGACCAGCACTGTGTTAAACCGCTTAGCGATTTCAATAAAGTCAGCGGCTGAGCGCGGCTCCATACATAGATGGCGGAAATCACAAAATAGAATGTCTTCAGTGCGAGCGTTGATCCGAATTTCACGGCCGTTAACCGTAATAGGCTCATTACTGATTTTTTGATTGGTAGATAAGCTAGCAAATCGGTTGGCGAGCCAGTGATGATTTGCCTTTGTCAAGGGCGATTCATATAACTCCGCTTGCTGCAAGACACGCAAACGATAGTCAATACCTGAATCGATATTCATCACCGTGGTATGGCGCTCAACTTCAGCAATAGCAGGCAAAAAACGGTCACGATGCAACCCGTCTTTATAAAGTCCGGACGGTTCAATGTTTGAGGTGGCAACCAAAGTGATACCGCGATTGAACAGCATGGTAAACAGATCACCTAAGATCATGGCATCAGAGACATTAGAGACAAAGAACTCATCAAAACAAATGATGACCGCTTCTTCATAGATAATGTCAGCGACTTTCTCTAATGGGTCACTCTCACCTTGCAGCTTGTTTAGTTCTTGATGTACCCGCTGCATAAAATGATGAAAATGCAGACGCATCTTGCGCGGGGTAGTGAGAGAATCGTAAAACATATCCATCATCCATGTTTTACCGCGGCCCACTCCTCCCCACATGTATAAACCTTTTGGAGCGGTAGGCTTAGACTTTAAAAAGCTAAAAAAACCCTTTTTTTGTTCCACACGGTTGACGAGCTGATGATAAATCTCATCAAGATAGCTCATGGCCTTGAACTGCTGCTCATCTCGAGTAAAGTCGTCCGTACTGACGGCTTGCTCGTAACGTTGCAATGGAGATAAACTCATAATACGACTCATCGTTAGATAAATAAATGGTAAATAAGGGACTGATATTGACTTATATTATCAGGACAAAATCTTATCAGTAACCTCAGCTCTGCCTATCAAAACTGTGTTTTTCTAATAAACCCTTCAGCTCTGACAATCGACCGTGAAAAAAATGCCCTGCACCATCCACGACGCTGACCGCAATTCCCAATCGTTCAGCAAATTCCTGCATGTTATCAGGATCAATGACCTCATCCGCATTACCATAAATCTCAAAGGTTTTATCAGCGGGCAAGCTTAAATCACGACTGTCGTTTTTTTCGACTGAGGGAGCGATAAGCGCAATTTTAGAGATCTCAAAATCGCTCAATCCCCATACATGAGAGGCCTCAAGCACCTGTTCAGCCACGCGTGCCGTCACATAACCACCAAAAGAGAAACCACCCAGCCATAGCTTACGCGCATTGGTTTGTTCAGCAATCCATTGTAACACGGTCATTGCGTCCACGACTTCACCTTCAGCATAATCGTGCTCGCCAGTTGACTGACCCACTCCGCGAAAGTTAAAACGCACCACATGCATACCGTGATCACGGGCAAAACGGTACATAGTCGTGACCACTTTATTATTCATCGTACCGTCAAACAACGGGTTCGGGTGACAAAGCAACGCCACTGTATCGGTCTGCGGATCGTTAGGGTTGTCTTGTTGCCATAACGCGTCGACTTCGAGCACGCCAGCAGGAGCAGGAATCAATTGCATAAAGTTACTTACTAATTAAGAATGAATAGGTCAATTATCCTAGATATGGTTTATATTTCAAGTGATTTGCTGTGTCAATGTGACAGATGAACGGGTAAGGTTGCGATAAGATAGAACACAATAACCGCCTAGACACCGAAGAGAGGAATGGGTTAGGTTTATAAAGGGGTTGAGCAACATATTCACTGATGCGATACACCTGTAGCATGATGCACTTGTAGCATATAGTAACGACTTAGCTTTGATATTCAATTTTTATGTTCAATAGACAAAAATTAGGAATCACTTATGAATACTATGAATAAAACTGTCACATTCACAGCCACTTTAGCGGCGGCACTTGCCTTGAGTGCTTGCCAAAGTACGCCTTCATCACCAGTCATCCAACGTGCTAACTCTGTGTATGAAACGACTGGCATCGCAGACACCAAAGTTAAAGCACAACAAAATGCCATAGACAGCGCGCAAAAAACCTGCGGCCGTAAACAAGTGATTATCGTCGAGGACACGGTCAAATACAACGGTATTTTAGATGAGCGCACGGGCCGTATGGTTGGTCAAGTTGGTGCGGTGGTTGGTTCAATTTTCGGTACTGGCTCACCAGACTTATCACGTAGCGATGATTACGAATACACCATTAGTTTTCGCTGTCAGTAATTCGTTGTCAGTCACATGAATGAATGGTATAAAAACTAGAAAACCAGCACGCTTCAAGTAGTCGATTTTATTTTTAACTGACTATATGTCGCCAACCAGACGGTGGGAAGGATTCTCATGCAACTTGTTGGCTTCGCTTTTTGTGCATGTGCTTTTAAGGTAAACTACCCCATCTAGGGCTGCTTATGTCCCAACCAACCTCCCAGCTTTACTCACATGGTCTACTACTATGCGCAAACCCAATCTCTCAAACGCAACCCAAGCTAAAGTATTGGCGCCTGCCAAAGACTTGGCCACCTTGGAGGCTGAATTGGCGGAACAAGAAGACCATTTGGAAGACACTGTCTTGCGTCTTAGTGATTACTTGTCAGCGGTTGAGATGGTCATCAAACAAACCTTTGACCACCGTGTCTGGGTAAAGGCAGAGATTCGCAACCTGTCTAGCAAAGGCGGCCACTATTACTTTGAGTTAGCGGAAAAAGATGACGACGGGAAAGTCGTTGCCAGCTGCCGTGGTAACCTTTGGCGCTTTAAAGCCACACGCGTTTTAGCGAAGTTTGAGCGCGCAACCGGTATGCCACTTGACCGCGATTTAACGGTACTACTAAAAGTGTCGGCAGGTTTTCATGCTCAGTATGGCTTTTCGCTGACCATTGAAGATATTGACCCCAGCTACACGTTAGGGGATTTGGCAAAACAATATGCGCAAATGGTCGACCGCTTGACAGGTGAAGGACTACTAAACCTCAATCAGCAACTACCTGCTCCCTTTGACATCGAGCATGTGCTGGTCATTGCACCCGAAAAAGCCGCTGGACTGGGAGACTTTCAAGCCGATGCGAATCGCTTAGCGCGCACAGGTGCTTGTCATTTTCATTACCATCACGCCACTTTTCAAGGCAATCATGCACCCGCTGAGATACGACACGCCATCATCAGCGCTCAGCAGCAATTTCAAGACACCTACCAGCGTTTGCCAGATTTATTAGTCATTATTCGCGGTGGCGGTGCTGTCGGTGATTTGGCTTATCTAAACGACTATGAGCTTGCCGCTTTGGTGGCCGAACAGCCCATCCCTGTCTGGGTCGGGATTGGACATGAACGTGACAAAGTTGTCCTAGATGAAGTTGCCCATACCAGCTTTGATACACCGTCAAAAGTCATCGCCGCCATTAGTAGCCATTTAGCACAATTGATCGCTCAGACACTACAGTATCAAGCACAAATCAAGCAAGCCGCCCAGCGCCAACTCAATACGGCAGAGCAACAAACAGCGCGCCAACTAAGCCGCGTACAGTCGCAAACAACTGGCCGATTAACCGCACTACAAAAAGACAGTGACTATGCGTGGCGCAGTATTCAGCAAAGTGCTCAACGTCAAGTAAAGCAAGCTGCCAGACTAACCCATGAGCTGGGCACACAGATGCAGGCCTCGGCTTATCAACAGTTATCTATGGCTTCTAATGATAGCCAAAATTATAAAAAGACAATTATGCAAAGTAGTCAGCAACAGCTGATTCAAGCCCAGCGAGACAGCGTACATCTGCGTGACATTGTGCTGCTACATCGACCCTCTCGTGTGCTGAAGCAAGGCTATGCCATACTTATGGATGAAAAAGACAAACAAATACTTACCAGTAGCGCCCAGCTCCATCCTCAGCAAACGGTACATATTGTCTTAAAAGACGGTAAGGCCAAGGCGCAGATCATAGATATAGTTAACACACTTTAAAATAGGTACAGTGCTACGGGTATTAATTTCCCTTGCATGCTGTGCCTACGCCGACAGAGGCTGCGCGAAATCAATACCCGTAGCATGAGGCATAGTGTGTGCTATTTTTATTTAGGATTGACTATATCAAAGCCACATAAGTGGTTGACTATAGACCCCATTAAGATTGTGAGCTCAAAATATTTCACGTCTGTTTATTTACTTCATTTTTTACTCAACCATAATTTTGAACATTAGGACACGCTATGACCACCCCTACTCGCAAACGTAAAAAAGCCGCCCCAAAAACCTTTAAGGCGGCTTATGATATTCTAAAAACCAACGCGGCTGAACTACAGCAGCAAGACGAACCGGATATTGACAATCTCATGACCACGGTTGAAGAATCTATTGCTGCTTATCGCGTTTGCGAGACGCGCATTAATGCGGTACAACAGGCATTAGACGCCGCTTTCGCTGAAGAAAACAAAGTAGAAAATAGCGACAGCTAAGCACTTTATTCCAGCTCATCCACTTCAAAGACTTGGCGTAAATAGGCAAGATACGTGTCATTATTGATCATGGTCTTGCCTGGGCTGTCAGACAATTTAGCGACAGGCTGTCCATTACACTCAACCAGTTTTAGTACGATATTAATTGGCGTGATACCCATGTCATTGGTCAAATTGGTACCAATGCCAAAGCTGGTTTTAATACGGCCTCGGAAATACTGATGCAACTCCCACGCTTTCTCAAGATTCAGGCCATCACTAAAGGTCAGCACCTTTGTTTTGGGATCTATCTTTAATTTTTCATAATGGGCAATCGCCTTATCGCCCCAAATATAGGGGTCACCGCTATCATGACGCAGCCCATCAAACAGTTTGGCAAAATATAAATCAAAATCACGTAAGAACGCATCCATCCCAACGACATCAGTCAGCGCAATACCTAAGTCACCGCGATACTCGTGCACCCACGCTTCAAGCGCCGCTTTTTGTGAATCACGTAAACGCACATCCAATGCTTGGAAAGCTTGCATAAACTCATGCGCCATGGTGCCAATTGGCGTCATCCCCAGCTGTTTTGCCAAATAAACGTTAGACGTGCCGCCCACTATTTTTGGTTCAGCGTTGTGCAAGGTCTCAACCACATGCGCTTGCCACGCTTTACTAAAGCGCCTACGGGTACCAAAATCAGCAACAATAAACGGCGGCGTATCCCGGCCTTCTTTTGCTTGTTCGGCTGCATAGTGATGCAACAAAGCTACTTTTTCATCCAGTCTGCGCTGTCCTTCTTCGATGACACTCTCATTTGATAGAGCACTAAAGTAGAGCTCATTGACAATGGCCAAAACAAAGACCTCAAAGAACATGGCTTGAATCATTGGGCCTTCAATATCGATAAATAAGCGACCTTTACTATCCGTACTGACAGTGATAAAACGACGCTTAAGTTTAAACAACTCAAGGTAGTCAACGAAGTCTGAACGCATAAAGCGCAAACCACGCAAATACGCCAATTCATCTTCTAAAAAACGTAATTCGCATAAGCTGTCTAGTTGTTTTTCAAGCGGCTCTTTGATATCAGCCAGCGGATAGAGCGCCTCTTTATTATTACGGCAGCGGAAGCGATAAACACCATGCGTCTGCGGAAACTGATGCAGCATCGCTTGTAACATTGTAAATTTGTACAAATCGTTATCAAGTAAGGAGGTAATAATAGGAACATGGGTAACGGTCATACTATGGCCTTAAAAAAACGCAAAAATAAAAAATAAACGTCACCCAATACTCAAAGCGACATCATATATGGACAAGCAAATGAGAGTACTCACGAATAATGAGTCATCAATAACCATTCAGTATAACGAAGTTTGTTGTTTATTTCACAGCTCGCTACTGCTTGCCGCAAAATTACTACGATTGATGGCTTTTTCTAAAAAATTACCGCCAAAAACTGATGATAAAAAAAGACGCTAAGAGCCCTCTTAACGTCTTTTTAATCAATCACATAAAAACTTTAGAACCCTTACGATTTCACCAATTTAACTAATGGCGCATAGCCTGACTGCGGCATCACATCGACTGGAATAAACTGCAAAGCCCCGCCATTGATGCAGTAACGCAGGCCACCACGATCTTTGGGACCATCAGGGAATACATGACCGAGATGCGAATCTGCGACACGTGAGCGAACCTCCGTACGCACCATATTAAAGGCCTTATCTTCATGCTGCGTAATCACCTGCATGTCAATCGGCTTAGTAAAGCTTGGCCAACCGCAACCAGATTGGTATTTATCGGTTGATAAAAAGAGTGGCTCTCCGCTCACCACATCGACATAAATCCCAGGCGCAAACAAATCATCATATTCGTGACTGAATGCACGCTCAGTACCTGCATCTTGGGTAATATTATACTGAGCTTTGGTCAGTGTATTCTTCAGCGCCCCTTTATCAAAACCCGCATAACGTTTAGGATCTAATGTTTCAGCGATTGTGGAGACAGGAGCAAGCTTAGCGCGCGCAGTACCTTCAGGTTTATCATCCGCAAGACTTAAGTCAATGTGGCAATAACCATTTGGATTTTTTGCCAAATAATCTTGATGATACATCTCAGCCAAGTAAAAATTGTCTAGCGGCTCGTTTTCCACCACGATTTTTTGTTCATATTGACTTTGTACACGCTTTAAGGCCGCCTCTATCACAGCTTTGTCTTCTTTATCGGTGTAATAGACGCCAGAGCGGTACTGCACGCCGCGATCGTTGCCTTGCTTATTTAGGCTGGTTGGATCAATCACGCGAAAGTAATACTTTAAGACTGTATCAAGATCGATTTTATCTGCATCGTAAGTAACCTTGACGGTTTCAGCGTGTCCCGAACCGCGAATGACCTGCTCATAGCTTGGATTGGTGGTATCGCCATTGGCATAGCCCGATACGGCATCCACGACACCATCGACCCGCTCCATATAAGCTTCTACGCCCCAAAAACAACCGCCCGCCAGATAGATTGAGCGCGTGTTAATCGCACGACCTTTATCATTGTAGTAAACGCCATTTTTTTGCTCAATGGACTCAATCTTATTGTTGTTATCTAATGCTTGCACGTTTGTAGGTTTGGCGCTGCCGGCTTTAAGCTCAGCAAAACCGTTATCGGCATTCTCTGCGAGTGCATAGGCTTGCTCTGTCGATATACTGCCTTTGACTAAATGTACCAAATTGCCATTTTTATCAAGTATTGCCCAGCTTGGATAAACTTGCACGCCAAGCTTGTTAATCAATTCGCCTGATGTATCCGACAATACAGGCAGCTGTGGATAATCTGCTTGGACGCCAGCGTACCAATGACGAAACTCGCTATCGTCTTTTTCATTCAAATGACCTGGGCTTACCACAGTAACAACATTCAAATCAGCAAATTTAGGATCTGTACGCCATTCTTCTGTTTCCTCCAGCGTGCCCAAACACAGCGGACACCAGCTTGCCCAAAACTTTACCAAAGTTGGCTTGTTAGGGTCTATCACTGCTGCGCCTGTGTCACCCAAGCCTTTCGTCAATTGCGGCAACGCTTGCATCTGCTGGAGCATACCGGACGGCAACATGTCACGGGAGCTCGTCACCCCGCTGTTTTGCTTACCGACTTTAGTACTACTACTCGCGTCATTATCCGCGCTGCTCATTTGACCACAAGCAACCAATATACCCGCACTCAGTACTGTCGTGACACCAAAGGCACGGACATTTTTGAACCAACGCGATGGGCTAGCTGTGAGTACACTGGCACTTTTTTTGTAATCACTCTTACGAATTTTTTTATGTGGCATTGTGTGTCCTTTTTACGAATTCTCGCGATCATCATAAGCTGCGGTGACATAGTCGCTTATGGTCTTATTACTCTGTTAGACAAAATAAAGACAGGGATATGTTAAGAAAAGCAGAGGTAGTACCTAGATCTTAGCTGCGGGGAAATAAATGGTTATAACCTGATGATGAGTTAGCTTGTTCATTAAAAAGTCTGTCAATATTTTGAAGCTGTTGTAACTTGAAGCTATTATAAAGAACACCTTGTCTATATTAGGCTGCCTTAACAGTATACATCTAAGATGGAGTCTATTTTAATAGTAATGAATGGGTTGCTACACTTTTTTAACAACGCAGTAAGAGTAGCGAGATAGAGCAACCCTACGCCATTGGCTCATGCTGGGACACACCCATATGTGAAGCTAGATTGGAGAAAAGACACCATATTGGACACAAACAATGACCAGTAAGTATGAACCTATTCAGATATTAGAGCCAGTACGCCCATCACAAAATAGCCTGAATTAATTTTTAGCGCTCATAAATTGTGCCACATAATCATCAGCTGGATTGTGACGTAATTCTTGTGGCGTGCCCGTTTGCACCAAACGCCCCCCATTTAAGATACTAATGCGTTGGCCTACTTTGACTGCCTCGTCAATGTCGTGGGTAATAAAGACAATGGTTTTCTGCAGACGCTCTTGCAGTGCCAGCAGTTGGTCTTGTAATTGAGCACGAATGAGAGGATCAAGGGCAGAAAACGCCTCATCCATCAGCAAAATTGGATTGTCTGTTGCCAGCGCACGCGCCAACCCGACACGCTGCTGCATCCCACCTGACAGCTCATCCGGATAGCTGCGCTCCAAGTTTGACAAACCAACCTCATTGAGCCAGTGCCGGGCCAATTCACGACGCTCCTTTACACTCATTTTGCGCACACGCAAACCGTAAGCGACGTTTTGTATGACGGTCATATGTGGCACGAGACCAAAATGCTGAAACACCATACTGACCGTCTGCTGGCGATAATGTTGCAACTCTTTGTCGTTAAACTCTAATACATTGACAGCAGAAGATGGAAGTTTAGTATCTGCTACCTTTGTAGTGTCTATCGGCGCTTGGTTCACACTGGTCGTACTGATGATAGACTGTGTGTCATTGGTAGAGTTTGACCCATTCATAGATGTATCAACCCATATCTTGCCACTGGTGGGATCAATCAAGCGATTAATGTGACGTATCAATGTCGATTTGCCAGAGCCTGACAGTCCCATAATACAATGCAGCTCACCTGCCTTAACCGCGAGGTTAATATCATAAAGACCGACTGAGTAGCCCGTTTGTTCCTTGACCTTGATGCTGTCCATACCTTCTGCCAACAGTGTCAACGCAGACTGTGCTTGCGAGCTACTGGCATTATAGATTTTACTGATATTCTCTAGCTGAATATGATTCATCGTTGTTCTCGCTATTTACCTGACGTTATGGGCATCGTTATCATGATTGTCGTTCAGACTTTCATGATGAAGCAAATGATTAGACAAATTGCTATCCAATCGTATGTCTACCAGCATCGATGGTTTTTTGCCGTGCGCGTTTGCCTTGCCCAAACGCTTGAGTAATACGGTCAATAATAATCGCTACAATGACAATAGCCGTACCTGCTTGTAGTCCCTGCCCAATATTGAGGGTTTGTATAGACTGCAATACATCTTCACCCAGACCGGGCGCGCCAATCATAGAGGCCAGTACCACCATAGAGAGCGACATCATCACCGCTTGATTGACACCCGCCATGATACTGGGTAGCGCTTGTGGCAATTTGATCCAAATGAGCAACTGCAAATGTGTGCTGCCAAATGAGCGTCCTGCCTCCACCATTTCGTGATTCACTTGCGTGATACCTAACGTTGTCAGACGAATGAGGGGCGGCAAAGCATATATAATGGTGGCAAACAACGCAGGCACTTTACCAATACCAAATAGCATCAGCACTGGTATCAGATACACAAAGCTAGGCATGGTCTGCATCACATCCAATATAGGCGTCACAATCTGACGAAGCAGCTTACTACCTGACATAGCAATACCAATCGGTATACCAATAACCACCGTGACCAATACTGAGACGATGAGCAGCGCTAAGGTATCAACCAATGCACCCCAAAGCCCAAATGCACCAATTAAAAACAGCCCTGCGCCGCATGCCAGCGCAAACCAAATCTTGCGTACGCCAAACCACGCCAATACCGTGACCAGCGCAATAATCAACCAGGGAGGAATGACCGTTAATAGGCGCTCAATCGGTAGCAATAAGTACGTGAGTGCGAACGTACTGATAGTACGAAACACCTCACCATAATTTTGCACGGTGCTTGCTAGGGTGTTATTCAGCGGGGTCTCAAGTGACCATGACGGGAATTTAGAAGTTAGCGCTGTTTGATTAACGCTAGAGGCTACGGTATCAGCAGTGATGTTGGCACCAGTTAAGCCAATACCCAATTTATCAGCAAGGTTGGTCGCCGCTTCATCAGTCAGCCACGCTTGCCAAACGTTTGGATGTTCACGCAAAAATACTAAGGCTTGCTCCTCCCCGCTGCGTTTATTTTCACTCATCTCTAAGATAGCACCATTGAGCTCATCCGAGGTAAATTGTACTTTTTTGAAGGCCTCTACCAACTCAGGGTTGTTATCGATAAATGGCGTAGATACCGCGATACCTAAAGGCGATACAGGAAACCCAGAGACACAGCTGGCGGTGCCATCGGCTCGTAACAAGTCTTGCCAACAGGCGTCATCATGATCGGGAAACTTGAGTGGGGCAAAATCATACTTTGCCATCAATCCTGTGGGTTGCCAATAATAAAACAATAGGGGTTTGTGTTGCTCAAAAGCGGAAGCAATCTCGGCATCAAGCGCAGCACCAGTCCCAGGATGAACGTTGTTAAATACTCTGTCCAGACCTGTGTTTTTTAACAACCGAGTATTAAAAATCTCGCACGTCCAACCAGAGGGACAGTTCATGAAGCGTGACTTGCTAGGGTCTTCTGGATCTTTAAAAAGATCCGCGTATTTAGGTAGATCTTGATAACTGCGTAGCCCAGGGTTCTCTTCTAGGACGTATTTAGGGACATACCAACCTTGAGTCGCTCCGCCCTTGAGCGTATCCCCAATGACTGCTACTTTGTCGTCTTCAATGGCCTGCTCCATGATTGGCGAGCGCCCAACCCACTGCTCACCAATAACCTGAATGTCATTTTGTGACAAGGCTGTCTCAAGCGCGGGCCCTGCTCCTGGCACCTCCTCTATCGTACAGCCATAACCGTCCTCTGCGATATGCTTGAGCACACCAGAGATGAATTGACCGCTCTCCCACGTTAGCGCCCCAAACTTGATGGGTGACGCGCAAGCGGCGGATGCCGATATGGGCAGTAAAAACGCACTCATACACAGTAAACTTAACGCAATCCATTGGCGCATGCTCTGTCCTATTTATTATCTTTATCAACATTAAAAACGTTGTTCAAAAAACAGACTGTTAGTCATACGCCTCCTACTCTGTGTAAGTTCACATTCCTACAGAGTAAACCTTGTATATTACTCAAACAGTATTCTACGGTTGTTTAGCCTTTTTATAAAGTGTAGCGATTTATAAGGGTGATCACAAACACTTATTTATCAATTATCTGGACGGTTTTTACACTACCCTACGCACAGACAGTCACCGTGAGCGCTTATCATCCGTTAATATCGATTTCTTGAGTAAAAAAATAGCACCCACTTGCGTAGGTGCTATCTAGGTGCTATCACTAATCAGACCACTAATTCGAGCCAACCATTTTAAGACGGTTATTTTAAATCATGCATTTTAAAAGTTTTACTTTAAAACAATTATTTCAAAAACAGGGCCATGGCTTTTTTAAACAGCCCGCCATAAGGCGGCAGCAACAGATTCATGCCATTTAGCTTGGCTTGTACAAAGACAGGTTTCATGTGGCTTAGACGCTCAAATCCAGCTTTGCCATGGTAAGCACCTGTACCAGAATCTCCGACGCCACCAAACGGCAAATCATGCTGCGCAACATGCATAATCACCTCATTAATACACAGACCACCAGAGACCGTATTGTGACGTATTTTTTCTAACCCACTGTGGTTATCGCCAAAAACGTATAGCGCCAACGGCCGTGGACGTGAGTTTACGAAGTGAATCGCGTCATCAAGCACCTCATAATGCACGAGTGGTAAAATGGGGGCAAAAATCTCCTCTTGCATCACCTCACTATCAGGAGCAGGCTCACTCACTATGACTGGTGGCATCAGGCGCGTTTCAATATGAGACTCGGCAGTGGTCAATGCATGTATTTGATCCGCTGACAGCGCGTCAAGATAGCCTTTGACGCGCTTGAATTGCTCAGCGTTGATAATGCGTGAATAATCTGGGTTATTTTCGATATTAGGATAGTGCTTTGCCATCCACTCTTTTGCCAGCTGGATAAATTGCTCATGATAGTGCCGCTGAATCAATACATAGTCCGGTGCGATACAGGTTTGACCCGCGTTTAATGTTTTACCCATCATCACCCGATTGACCACAGACTCTAAGTTGGCATCATCTAGTACAATTACTGGTGATTTACCACCAAGCTCAAGTGTCACAGGCGTTAAGTTAGGAGCAGCGGCAGCCATGACTTTTTTGCCCACGGCAGTGGAGCCTGTGTAAAGCAGATGGTCAAAGGGTAGCTCGCTAAAGGCCGCAGCAATCTCAACCTCGCCCAGCACCACACAGATCATATCTGGTGAGAAATAACGAGCAATCGTATCGGCAAACGTCTGGGCAAATTGCGGTGCTGCCTCACTCATTTTGATCATGATTCGATTACCCGCCGTAAGCGCATCAATCATCGGTCCGATTGCCAAAAACAGCGGGTAGTTCCAAGGCACCATGATACCGACCACACCGAGCGGCTGTGGCTGAACTTCATTATGAGCTGGCATATACAATGGTGAAATAGAAACACGCTGTGCTTTCATCCACTTTTTGCCGTGTTTTTTGGCATGGCTGATTCCAGTGAAGCTAGGAAACAGCTCGGCAAATTGGGTCTCTGATTCGCTACGGTAACCGAAGTCCTCGCTAATCGCTTTTGCAAAACTGGCTTGGTTATCGCTAAGCATGATCTCTAGGTTGTCCAGCTGGGTCTCACGAGTGCCCCAGTCATTTATTGGCTGCGTACGACTCAATGTTTGTAGGCGGGAAAACTGCGCTTTCATCTCATCGATTGTTGTTACTGTACTAAGCGCGTCAGGCAGACGTTGCGACGCAAGATCAGTAGCGCTTGAGGCTTGCTCATTGATGGCTTGGGTATTATCTGTCATTTTTCTTCCTTGTTATATGCGTTGGTGTGAACAGGCGACGCTGGATAAAAGACGCTAAATTTTTAGTCCAACACTTACTTTAATAGCCTGTCCTGACCACAAAATTCATCAGATTCCGTTCATTATACTTTAATGTAGCGCATCGCCTGTTCAATGAACAGCACATTAAGTTGACTGCCGCGTTTGTATGGGTGAAGGGTCTATTCAAGGTGATGATATGCAGCCTAGTTTGTGCTATTTATAACTTTCTTCGTTATTCGTATTGAGAGATTTGTACAATGGCAAGAGATAGTTTTGTGTGACTGTCTTTAAAACTGCTACACTGCTTACCAGTAATGAAGACCCTTAAACCCAACAAGAATAAGACACAACTCTCATGCAAAATGCCACGCAACCGCTTAATGACACGCTAATCAGCAAATCCCTGTCAGCAGCCGATTATGTTCCTACTCTCGATGCGATGCTCTCGCGCACCCTAGCGCGTATTGATTTAAAAAAACAACAAGGTCTGCGCACCCCTGATGAACTATGGATCGTCGATCATAATGATGTCTATACCCTTGGGCAAGCCGGCAAAGAAGAGCACATATTACAACGTACCAATACGCCTATTATCAAGACCGATCGCGGTGGTCAGGTGACATGGCACGGTCACGGACAATTGGTGGTTTACTGGTTGTTTGATTTAGACAGTCTTAAGTGGAGTGTCCGCAATTTGGTCTCCCACGCTGAGCAAGCCATTGAAGATGTCATTAATGACTGCTTGCGTAGCTCGTCTTTACCCAACACGGACAATATCAGCGCACATGCACGCCGTGATGCACCAGGTGTTTACTTATACGCTGATGCTTCTGCAGCAGATAATGACGCCAATACGGACACTAACAACCTATCCTTTGATAACACAATTATGCTGGGCAAAATGGCTTCCCTAGGTTTTAAGATCAAGCATGGCTTTAGCTATCATGGCATCGCGATTAATTTAAATTGTGACTTATCAGCATTTAATGCCATCAACCCTTGCGGTTATGCTGGTATGCAAATGTTACGGCTATCAGACTTTGTGACCATGCAAAAAGAGCCCGCGGCACAAACAGTGCAGCCAATAAGCGAGTCATTAAGCTATGAGACAATCACCCAAAAGCTCATCGATAATATCGCCAAACGTCATGCTGGACTGATTGAGTTGCGAGCGATAACGCCAAAATAATGTCTTGAGTCTTTTTTTGCATAATATCTTGCACGCTTAGACTTAAGCATTATGAGAAAATTCAACCCAAACTTGTTATAATCGCATTCAGCATAAATCGGACGCAGCAACAGCCTTGCAGCATCCCAAGCTTAACCCCTTATTCAAACACCTAAAACAAAAGAAAATTGGAGTATTTTATGGCAGATTTTAACAAAATTTTAGATGCAGGCGACGTAGACGGCGGCGTTATCAACGTGGTAGTCGAAATCCCAACTGGCAGCAGCCATAAAATCGAATGGAATCGCGAACTGGCCGTATTTGAGCTTGATCGTATTGATCCACAGATTTTTGCTAAGCCTTGTAACTACGGTTTTATCCCGCAAACGCTTGACGAAGATGGTGATGAGCTTGACGCGTTGATTTTAACTGAACAGCCTCTACCCACTGGTATCTTCCTAAAAGCCAAGGTCATTGGTGTGATGAAATTCGTCGATGATGGCGAAGTCGATGACAAAATCGTTGTGGTACCTGCTGACGACCGCGATACAGGCAATGCTTACAACAGCCTAGATGATTTACCAAAGCAGCTTATCAACCAGTTAGAGTTCCATTTCAGCCACTACAAAGACCTGAAAAAAGCGGGCACAACTGTGGTTGAGTCTTGGGGTGACGTGAGTGAGGCCAAAGAAGTGATCAAAGAATCTATCCAACGTTGGAAAGATTTATAATCCACCGAAGGTTGGTACTTGTGCTCATAAAGGTAAGTACCCCTCAAATACCGCAGTCACTATCGTGATTGCGGTATTTTTTTGCTTGAATACGACGGGTTTAAATTGGTTATAATGAGCCATACTACCCATTCTTAAAATACGCCGTATTAAGGACAGACATGTTTAATCCCGACCCTAGCACAAAGGCGGTCAACACCAAGTTGCCAAAAGAGGTCATCATGATGATCGAAAAAAACAACTTAGTGATGGCCATCAAAACATTGGCCACAGACCAAAACATCAGTATGGATGAAGCCAAGAATAGGATCGATGCTTATGAGACGGTATTAAAGGTAAAACAACAACAAAAACTCAATACTATCGCCAGTAAACAAGGTATTCCTAATCAAGCTATCAGTTTTGATAGAGAGCAAGAATCTGACGCCTCCGGCCCACTCATAAAAAACCGTGTCAAGACGACTGAAGGGAGCCAAGGTTTCAAAGGCTTACAGGATGGTGTTGATAGCCAGCTCAATCATTTGGGCTATAAAAAACCCTTTCTACCTTATTGGTTAAAACGACTGCTCGTTATTGCCGTGGTGATGGCAGGGCTGTTCTGGATATTGTGGCAGGTATTTGGCTAAGTGATTCAACGAGAGGTTGGAATAGCACTTAAAAAGTGTCTCTAGTTTATCAAGTAGTGAGAGAGGCAATAACAAAGCAATACCGACATATCTGTTTTTTATTACCCTCTCAGCAAAAATATTGGCTCACTGTATGCTAGTGGTGCTCACCTGGTAGAATTCTGGCAAAGGCGCGCTGCGCAAAGTTTGGTTTACTATCCGTCGTTTGGGCTGCTGTCGAACTTGGAAAAATACGATAGCCAATGGACTGTATACCCACGTTAAACGCTGGCACCAATGAGTAAGTTGCCGACGCAAATTTACCCATATTACTGGCGATACTGTTTGGTTTATGGACGATGGCTTTTGCGACCATCATTGCCGCTTCATCAGGCATCAAGGCTGGCATGTAACGATACAGCTTGGTTGGTGCAATCATCGGCGTACGTACCAATGGCATAAAGATATTGGTCACTTTAATATTATCCCCTTTGACCTCAGCCGCCAAACAACGACTAAAAGCGTCTAGCGCGGATTTTGATGCGACATAGGCCGCAAAACGTGGACTGTTTGCCAATACGCCAATGGAGGAGATATTGACGATTTGACCGGTTTGGCGTCCAATCATCGTTGGGAGAAAACCAAGAATAATTTTGACCGCACCAAAGTAGTTAACCTCCATGGTGCGCTCAAAATCGTGAAACCGATTGACCGACTCATGCACTGAGCGGCGAATTGAGCGCCCAGCGTTATTGACCAATACATCGATGTGCCCAAAATCCTCAAGAATTTTTTGACTGGTTTCTTCAATATCATCCATATCAGTGAGATCACATGGGTAGTAACTGGCCCGACCACCAAGCGCTTCAATGTTTTCTTTGACGGTTTTTAATTTGTCTTCGGTACGTGCCAATAAAATAACATGAGCACCGCATTCACTGAGCAAAAAGGCGGTACGCTCACCGATACCACTTGAGGCACCTGTGATGATAATATGTTTATCTTGCACTGTTTTCGTTATTGTCTTTTTCGAGGGATTCGCCATAAAAAGTCCTTTTTTTTGTTCTATGCCTATGAAGGTTCGGTTATAGCATAGCAAAAAAGCATGCGATGAAGGGGATAAAACAGTGGTCTCAGCCAGTTAATTTGACGATTTTAGACGCTCATGTTTAGACGCTCATAGCTTTACAATAGCGTTTCTAGTGGAATGACGCTTTTTGCCTATTATTGATGTATTGATGTATTGATGTATTGATGAGGAGAATACGTTTTGATACCAACTCTGGCCCACTATATTGACTTAATTGCTAAAATAGTCGAAGTCATTGGCGTGCTTATTATGTTTGTTGGACTGTTTTTTGCTTTTTATCGAGGCATACGTTCATCGTCAGGTTTCAGTCATGACACCTACGTCGAGATAAGACAAACGGTTGGCAAGTCTATCTTACTAGGGTTAGAGGTATTGATTGCTGCTGACATCATGGCCACTGTCGTGACAGAACCAACACTACGCAGCATCCTTGTCTTGGGTTTTATCGTTCTCATTCGCACTTTTTTAAGCTTGTCTCTACAAGTCGAACTAGAAGGCCGCTTCCCGTGGCAAAGCAAGCAATCTGCCACTAAAAAATCAGGTCCCAATTCAGTCGAAAAACATTAGCGTGTTCTGAATGAGTGAGCACTGAGTAATTTTTATTCATGCGCGTGTAAGAAGTCCTCAACCACCCGAAACTGTCCAGCGGTGCTCTCTTCACCATACATCGCTTGGCGAAAAGCATTAGAGTTCGGAATGCCTGTCGTGTACCAAGCGATGTGCTTACGAGCGATCCGGCAGCCAGAGTACTCTCCATAAAAATCATACAGCTCTTGCAGATGCGCCAGTACAATGTCTTTTATCTCACCCACACTAGGAGCAGCATGGCTCTCACCAGTCCGTAAGAAGTGCTCGATATCACGAAATATCCATGGCTGTCCTTGCGCCGCACGTCCAATCATCACCGCATCACATCCTGTCAACTCGTAGACGCGCTGCGCTTTTTGCGCACTATCAATATCACCATTGGCGATCACTGGGATACTGATGCTTTCTTTGACCTCACGTATCAACTCGTAGCGCGCCTCGCCAGTATACATATCCTCACGTGTGCGCCCATGAATGGCAATCGCAGCAATGCCTGCTTGTTCAGCACGGCGCGCCACACGCAAAATGTTTTCTTGGCCATTCTCGAACCCCAAGCGTGTCTTTAACGTCACGGGCACATCCACGGCATTGACAGCGGCATCTAGCAAGCGTGCGACCAAATCTTCATCTTGTAGTAATGCAGACCCTGCCAGCTTACGACAGACTTTTTTGGCCGGACAGCCCATATTGATATCGATAATCTGCGCGCCATTATCAACCTGATAACGGGCAGCTTCGGCCAGCTTGTCTGGCTCCGCTCCTGCGATCTGTGCAGAAATAGGCGCGATCTCGTTATCAAAATTGGCCCGATAGAGAGACTTTTTGCGGGCATAGAGTGCCGTATCGGCAATAATCATTTCGCTGACCGCGTGGCCTGCGCCAAACGACTTACACAATCGACGAAAGGGATTGTCTGTCACACCTGCCATAGGCGCAACCATAAGACGATTTTCTATCGTCAGACCGCCGATATTTAACGGCTGCAATAATGGATGGTCAGATACTGACAAAGAGGAAGATAAGACTGAAGAATCGGTAGGCATAGAAAACGGCTTGCAGTTAATTAAAGTAAGTCAATGAAAACAAGCCGTTATTCTAAGGGTTCGTACACATATTGCAAGCTATTCGCGCGAATAACTTGCATCGACAAGCATTAATTTTTGATCATGGAATGCATCATTTATCAAACACACTACCCTGCTCCAATGTGATGTCTTCATCATGTTCTTGCATACGCCACGGTAAACTATCAGGTGAGACGTTTAAGAAGTGTAGATATTTTTCGAACTGATCAATAATGTCATTAATGACCGACTCTGGCTGATAACCGTATAGATCATAAGTTTGTCCACCACGGCGCAGATAAACCTCTGCACGATGATGATGCTCTTGGGGCAAATCGCTTGCCTTGTCTTCGGTATAATAATCAGGCGCATCGTGCTCAGACAAGCGCACTTCGTACCAGAAATCCACATCATCGCCACGTTGTAGCTCTAATATCGCACGGTTATTAAGCTCATCATAGTTCACCGAAGGCTGCCAACCAGTCTCAGCGAATTTCTCTGACACCTCTATCATTGAGGGCATGACTACCTGTTTAATATAGCTTAAGACCTTGTCACGTGTAGGTTGATCGGTTATATAGTCAATCCGATCACGCCACGCTGAAGATTTGAGCAGGTGCGGCGGCAGTTTGTTGTTATTGCCCAAGCTTTGGTTGCGATGGCCTTCGATACGTAACGCACGCCACATACCAAACATCGCAATCAACATAATAATGGCAAACGGTAAAGCACTAACGATAGCCGCTGTTTGTAAGGCTTCTAAGCCACCAGCCAGCAATAACGCTGAAGCCACTGCACCTTCAGTGACCACCCAAAATGTTCGCTGCCACCAAGGCGTGTCACTACGACCACCGGCTGCTAACGCATCAATGACCAATGACCCTGAATCCGATGACGTCACAAAAAAAGTGATGATCAATAAAACCGTTAATGAAGATACGATCTGGGTAAAAGGCAAATTCTCTAGTAACTTAAACAATGCGATTGCTTGGTTGTTTTGAACTTCACCAATGAGTGAGTTATAGCCATCGACCATAATCATGTTCAGTGCAGTGTCACCAAACACCGCAAACCAAAAGAAAGTAAAGAAGGTTGGCACCAACATCACACCAAGTACAAACTCACGGATGGTACGCCCACGACTGATCTTAGCGATAAACAAACCGACAAATGGGGCCCAAGCAATGGTCCACGCAAAGATAAACAACGTCCAGTTACCAATCCAGTCATTGTGCTCATAGGCTTGTAAACTAAAGGTACGCTCAACGATATTACCTAAATAACTGCCCGTATTTTCCATAAAGGCATTGAGGATGAAGACTGTGGGGCCAACGATAAACACAAATAACATCAGTGCTGTCGCTAACACCATGTTTAAAATAGATAACCGTTTTACGCCTTTGTCCATACCCGCTAATACTGATATCAATGCTGCAGCGGTAATCACCGCAATGGCAATCACTTGAATCCCCGTACTGACTGGGATCATATCTGGCAGTAGATAGTTTAAACCTGCATTAATTTGCGATACTGAGAGACCTAGGCTGGTTGCGATACCAAACATTGTCCCTACAATGGCAAACACATCAACGGCATGACCGATAGGGCCATGGATTTTATCACCGATAAGCGGATAGAGCGTCGAGCGCATGGAGAGAGGAAGACCATGGCGAAAAGAGAAATAGGCCAACGACAACCCTACCACCGCATAAATCGCCCAAATATGAAAACCCCAATGAAAATAAGCAATTTGCATCGCCTCTTTTGCTGCCGCAATAGTCTCTGGTGCCGAGATGGGTGGACTCGCAAAATGCATGACCGGCTCTGCCACGCCAAAGAACAATAAAGCAATCCCGTAACCGGCCGAAAATAGCATGGCAAACCACTCAAGAAACTTATACTCCGCCTCAGCATGATCAGGACCAAGCTTAATTCCACCATAAGGTGAAAATGCTAATACAATAATGAACAATAAAAAAAGCGCCACTGCCAACATATAAAACCACCCAAATGTTTCAGTGGTAAAATTGAGCACGTCGCTAAATAATGCGCCTGCAGCATCTGGATTGATGGCCGTACCAATCACCAACAGCAGCATAATAATGGCCGCTGGGACAAACACTGGCAGCAAAATAGTAGAGCGAGGTAATTTAGTCATAAAAAATGATTCCCTCAAAAAGTGATAATAAAAATAACTGTGCCTTTTTAAACAAAATTATTGTTTATTAAATTTGTTTAAAAAGGCAAAAATGTGGGCAAGTTTAGGTAAGTAGTCATAATATTTATCACAAACTTTCCCAAAACCCTAGATAAGCCTTGTATTTGTAACACTACTTTAACTAACATTACATGACTGTTACCAAAAAATAAAAAAGACAGCCATAGGCTGCCTTTTCTCACACTGAAAATTAAGCAAAATTAAGCGTTAAGAAGTAATCAAAAACGACGCCTTTAGCTCCCGTTAAAGGAACTAAGCAGTAATAGCAGCAGCGAGTTGCTTTGCCATGTCTGCAAGTTTAGCGCTTTCTACTTGGGTCACCGCATGGCGACCTAGCTCATGGATACTTGAGGGTATCAGGTGCACATGATAGTGAAAAACCGTTTGCCCTGCTTGCGCGCCATTTAACTGCATTTGAATGACACCTTCACGCTCAAACACTTGACGCTGCGCCTGCATGACCTTTTTAGAAGTCATCAAAACAGCCGCTGCATAGTCAGGATCAAGATCTGCTAAATCAACGGCTTTTTGTTTGGGTATAACCAGCACATGACCTTCTGCTTGCGGCATGATATCCATAAAAGCAAGGGTTTTATCGTCTTCATAGACTTTATGATAAGGAATATCACCATTTAGCATTTTGGCAAAAATATTGTTGTCATCATAAGTGGTTTGTTGCTCGTTTTGGCTCATTTTTGTTCCTTTGAATGGTTATGAAATGAATAATACATGTATATTGAAACTATCCTCTATAATATACTGGACGAAATGGGGTTTAAGTACAAGCCGGGCAAGCATTGGTACGATAAATTAACAAGTCTAGGCTCACCGCTATCGCTCACTAATTTATTGGCGAGTCAGGCGCTTTAAATGTTATATTAATAGTCTATTTTAATAACGCTATGTCTATGGATTTGCCTACTTTTTCGACCCGCGCGTCAGATAACAACGACACTTACTCAACGCTTAATGATACGGCACCAACGTCAGTGTCCAATACCTCTCCGCCTAGTAATGGTATTGGCTCAGAACACCCTAACGCTACCAGCGAAGAGCATACTCAAACCATTGACCCAAACGCTATCATTTTAGCTGAAGCGTTGACAGACAAAACCATCAGTTGGCAGATACACAACTGTAAAATCATCAAAAAAACCGTAACGCAGGATTTGCCTCTACCTTTTTTATATCATTATGACAGCTTGAGTGATGCCGTGAAACAAACCCATCCGCTGACCCCTGCATTGCTGGCTTCCTTTAACACTCCCATGACACCAAACGATGCGGCACAGCTGATCGGTATTGAGGAAGGGCTGATAAGTAGCCCATGGCATGTAAAAGTGATTGGTTCGTTAGTGGTGTTTAGTGAAGCATTGCAGTTAGCGGTACGGCTACATTGGACGAACACAGGCAAAGAGACACAGCAGGTTTATGTTAAGGAGGCCGCTGATGCGATCGCCGCTGCTTTTAAAGACTGGCAGTTTTTTGGCCGTGTCGATGTCCTCTATAAAAACGACAAACAAACACTAATCAGTATTGACGAACAAGATAGCAGCGCTCAAACACCATCACCTGAGTCGTTATTGACGATAGACGCTAATGGCGAGTATCAATTGCTGTTGGCCACCCATGCGTTGGCCGTCATAACAAAGCTAGAAGCGGACAAAGTCGACTTGCCATGGTTTGATAAGGCGATATTAGAGCGCCTTGATTAGCACCTTACATACATGTCTTTTACTGTGTTAAAAGCCGTGACGATCCACCAATTATTTTTAGTTACTCATATCTAATGGTATGGTAAAGACCTAGTATTATTCACTAGTCCTCGCCCTATATAAAAAGCACACTATCAGTACCACAGCTGAGGACGAACATTTTCACCACCCTCGCCTATTTGTAAGGAATATCACATGGATTATCGCTCAAAAACCTCTACCGGCGGTCGTAATATGGCAGGTGCCCGCGCTCTATGGCGTGCAACGGGCATGACTGATGGCGACTTTGGCAAACCAATTATTGCTATTGCCAACTCATTTACCCAGTTTGTACCGGGTCACGTGCATCTCAAAGATCTTGGACAGATGGTCGCACGTGAGATTGAAAAGGTTGGCGGTGTGGCAAAAGAGTTTAATACTATTGCAGTCGATGACGGTATTGCCATGGGCCACAGCGGCATGTTGTATTCACTACCAAGCCGCGACTTAATTGCGGATTCAGTGGAGTATATGGTCAATGCTCACTGCGCCGATGCCCTAGTGTGTATCTCCAACTGTGACAAGATCACCCCAGGTATGCTAATGGCGGCAATGCGCCTAAATATTCCAGTGGTGTTTGTCTCGGGCGGTCCGATGGAAGCAGGTAAAGTGATTGCCAGTACCGTGGGCCACAGTCATAACAACGATGGCGGCAGCGACGTCCACACCACTGACAGTAAAGGCAATGCCATTCGTAAGCTTGATCTTGTGGATGCGATGATGGATGCCGCTGATGACAGCATCAGTGATGAAGATGTGTTGGCTATTGAAAGCTCAGCCTGCCCAACCTGTGGCTCATGCTCTGGTATGTTTACCGCCAACTCCATGAACTGTTTGACCGAAGCACTGGGTTTATCATTGCCAGGCAATGGCTCACTATTGGCGACTCATGCCATGCGCCGTGAGCTGTTTTTAGAAGCAGGACGGACCATCGTTTCATTGGCCAAACGTCGCTATGAGCAAAATGACGACTCTGTGCTACCACGTTCTATTGCTACCAAAGCGGCTTTTGAAAACGCCATGAGCTTAGACATCGCCATGGGCGGCTCAACCAATACTATCTTGCATTTGCTGGCGGCGGCCAATGAAGCAGAAGTTGGTTTTAAAATGGCTGATATCGACCGTTTGAGTCGCGGTGTGCCTTGCCTGTCTAAAGTTGCTCCCGCCTCGCAGAAGTACCATATGGAAGACGTGCATCGTGCAGGCGGTGTGATGGCTTTACTCGCTGAGCTTGATCGGGCAGATCTACTCACTACCGACTTGCCAACCATTCATAGTGCCACGATGAAAGAAGCCATCGACAAATGGGATATCATGAATCCGGACAATACCGAAGCACGAGCGTTGTATATTGCAGCGCCTGGTGGTGTTCGTACGACTCAAGCATTCTCGCAGTCAAAAGAGTGGTCTAATCTCGATGTCAATCGTGAGTCAGGTTGTATCCGTAGTGCTAAACATGCCTATTCAGAAGATGGCGGTTTGGCAGTGCTTTACGGGAATATCGCCGAGCGCGGCTGCGTGGTCAAAACCGCAGGCGTCGATGAAAGTATCTTAACCTTCACTGGTCGTGCGCGCATCTTTGAATCACAAGATGACGCAGTCGCTGCTGTGTTAGACGACAAGATCGTGGCCGGTGATGTGGTCATCATTCGCTTTGAAGGGCCGAAAGGTGGTCCTGGCATGCAAGAGATGCTTTATCCCACGACTTACCTTAAATCAAAAGGTTTGGGGAAAGAGTGCGCCCTACTCACAGATGGGCGCTTCTCTGGCGGTACGTCAGGGTTATCCATTGGTCACGCCAGCCCTGAAGCGGCTGAAGGCGGTGCGATTGGCTTGGTTGAAGAAGGAGATACCATTCACATCGACATCCCAAATCGTACCATCAATATGCTGGTGAGCGATGCCGATCTGGCCGCTCGCCGAGAAGCAATGGACGCGCGCGGTCGTGATGCATGGAAGCCTGTCAGTCGTGAGCGTCATGTCACGCCTGCCCTACGTGCCTACGCGGCTATGACCACCAGTGCCGATACTGGCGCGGTACGTGACGTCAGTCAGGTTGAACGTTAAGCCTTAGCTTCAATCATAATTTCATAAAATACTTCTATAACATCCTATTAAGCCTGCACTATGCAGGCTTTTTTTCACCAAAAAACAACACAGCTGTCGTTTTGATAACGATTTTTTGCGGTAATAAAATTTTTCTGGCGTCATGATAGGGTTTGTTGATAGCTGCTCTTTTTATCCTTCATACAGATAGTTATTGAATCCATTCATATTCCGTCTCACAGAATAGTCTTTTACCAAAATAGCAGCGTGCATAAAAACTATGATTGAAAACTACAATTTATTCTTATTGATCTGCGGTATCGCTTTTTTGCTCGGGGCGCTATTTCCTATCCTCTTTAAGCGCACCCCTGTCTCCTTGCCCATGCTCCAAGTCACGTTGGGGGCGATAGTGGGCTACTTTTGGATAACACTCGATTTTTTAAATCCCATTGAAAACGGTGTGGTGATTGAAAAACTGACTGAAATTGTGGTGTTGGTCTCATTAGTGGGTGCAGGTATCAAGATTGATACCGAGCTATCTTGGCAGTTATGGCGGCCTACCGCTCGCCTTTTGCTGATTACCATGCCGATTGGTATTTTTGCGATGGCAATATTGGGTTATTACGCGTTTGGCCTAAGTCTAGGTGCCGCCATCTTGTTAGGTGCTGTCCTGGCACCCACTGATCCAGTCTTGGCATCCAGCATCCAAGTCGGGCCTCCCAATACGGGCGGCGAGGACACACCGCGCTTTATTTTAACCTCAGAAGCAGGATTGAACGATGGATTGGCTTTTCCATTTGTTTACTTGGCGATAAAGACAGCAGAAGCCTTTAGTGAAGGCGATCGTCTTACTAGCGAGTTGCTTTGGTCGTGGTTTACCCATGATGTACTATGGAAAATTGGTGCAGGCTTATTGGTGGGGATTTTTGTCGGAAAAATCATGGCTAAGCTGGTATTTTCAAAATACAGCAAAGAGACCACCATCTCCCAAGGTTATGTAGTCATTGCCCTGACATTGGTGGCTTACGGTCTAGCGGAATTTGTCCATAGTTATGGCTTTATCGCAGTATTTGTAGCAGCGTTTGTCTTTCGCCGCTCAGAACATCAACATTCTTACCATCAAAAACTGCATGATTTCGCTGAACAATCAGAAGGATTATTGATGTCATTGGTTCTGGTCACGTTCGGCATGTTCCTTGGGCAAGGTTTACAGTCTGGGGTCGAGCTAACTTGGCGAGTCTATATCGTCAGCTTTACGTTTTTGTTATTGATACGCCCTCTTGGCGGTTTTATAGCGCTAACAGGGTTGAAACTCCCGCGTACCGAAAAATATGCGATCTCAGCCTTAGGTATTCGCGGGATTGGTACACTGTACTATTTGTCTTACGCACTCAATCAAGGTTTTTTTGGTGAGGAAGACGCGCTCAAATTATGGGTGGTCTGCTCCATTGTCATTTTGGCCTCAATTTTTATTCATGGTCTTAGCGCCCCAAGGCTGCTTAAAATGACGCCAAATAAAAATGATTAATAATAGGCTTGCTGTACATTCGCTTGAATGATGTATCAAACCATTTTTTTAGCTTTTTGCCAGCGCCTCATCTACCAAATCAAGTACGGCTTCTGTTAGGGCAAACTGACGGACATCATTTAGCATGGTGGCATCAAAGTTATGGATAAAGGCAAATGACAGTTGCCGCGCAGGGTCACACCAAGCCACCGAGCCGTTATAACCCATATGTCCAAACCCTTGCTTGCGCGTATCTCCTACCTCGTTATCGGTTTTTTGACACAGACTAAATAACCGATGATAGCCCAAGCGCCACTGCATGGGGGCTGGCATGACTGCATCTAAACCTGTAACTTGCGGTGTGGATAGCTGCTCAAAAGTTGCTTTATCAATAAGCACTCGCCCCTGCCACGTACCGCCATTGGCTAACATCGCATAGATGACGGCCAACGCCTGAGCGGAAGCGACACCATTGGCCGCGGGAATAATGGCCTGTAGTGTCTCACGACTGTGATAATCAATAGGCTGTTTACCAGCAGGTATGAGCGCCGCCTTATAATTTTTTAGGTTAAGCTGGCTGGTGTTGAAGTACAAGCGATTAATACCAGCCGTGTCTAATACAGGCAGATTATTTTTCTCATTATTAGATGAGCCTTCTACTTTTTTAGCATCGACACTACGCTGCTGCCAACAAGCCGCATTGGGTAAATTTGCATAAGTATGTAAGGTACGTTGCGAATCGACTTTCAAGGTAGGTTTATGGCGCTTGTTACGCAGCTGCGATCCGTCCTCATCTGACACCCCAAAGTCTTTGACCAGTGTGGCTACTTGCGCCACTTTTTTATTGGGTACGCCAAAATAACAACTGTCTGCAATGCCCAAAGGCTCAGTCAGATAGTGCTTCAATGCCTCAGCTAACGACAACTCAGTGACCGCTTCTATCACGCCGCCTAACACCCAACCATAGACCAACGCACTATAAGCACTGTCATATAATGTCGCGTTGTCAGGAGCTGCTATCGGCATCGCAGCAACTTTACTGAGCATCAAACGCCAATCAAGTAACGCGTCACTGTCCACATCGATACTCTGAATTGAAAATAAATTGGCCTGATGCGACATAACGCGACGCAAGGTGACTTTCTCTTTGCCACGCGCCGCAAAGGCTGGCCAATAGCTAGCGATAGTAGCATCATAGTCGAGCATTTTCTTTGATACCAACACATGAACCAGTGTGGCTAACACGCCTTTGCCGGTGGAAAAATTAATCGCCAAGGTGTCAGGTTGCCATTCCATGTCTGGGCGCGCCATGCCCACACTCACCTGAGCAATACACTTATTTGCCTGATAGACAACCACCGCGCCACCTGCCGGCGCATCATCAAGCTGTAATTCTGTGAATAATTGCTGTAAACGGTGTTGTAAGTTGATAGTCATCTGTTTATTAGTTTCCTGATGGTTTTCTTTATTGTTATCAGTCATGGCAGGCTGCATCATTTTTATCAAACAACCCATTTATCAAATAAATAAGTGTCATACGTACCGCCCCTTAGCATTGAATGTTAAACACTTGTATGATCCATACCCTTGACATACTCCCACCACTTTCGCCAAGCTCAAGTGGGGGATTCTAAAAGCGTTAGCCTTTAGGCGACTTTCTCACGACCGTCGCAAGTTTTCTGTTTCATCGGGCGACCTTTACTGCATCCTCCCTCCGCAGACAACACGGCATGTCCTGCCGATAAAATA
>NZ_DFBY01000001.1:0-30209 GCF_002366815.1 Psychrobacter sp. UBA3068
CTTATTTCAAGTTGAGAGTGGGGTGTAAAGTATCTGTCTTTAGCGCAACTCACATTAATAGGCGAAATTCTATAATAAGGAGTTCTTGCACCTCATTACTATAGACTCTAAAGCTAGGCATACTCATTCGTGCCTCTAAAAAACACTTTTTTTAATAAAAATAGTCATTTAAAAACAAAAAAAATCCGACCACATTAAGTGACCGGATTTTTAGTATTTGGTGGAGATGGCGGGAGTTGAACCCGCGTCCGCCAGCATTACGCTCATGAATCTACATGTTTAGTTTCTGTCTTTAGTTTTAATCCGCACCGATCCGACAGTCAGGATGGATTGGACGATTCTCTACTTTTGAACCCAAGCGATTGAGACAATCCCTTGTGGCGAGCCTACATGCGGACGCTTCAACTTAGTTAACCAACTGTAGGTGATCAGCAACTAAGTAAGCAGGGTTTAAGCTGCTAGAGCGTAAGTTTCGTCGTTTGCGACTATAACAATATATGTTTGATTAACGAGAGGACATACACTCTCGACATGCATCATTGAGTTTCATCACCAGCGTCGAAGCCAGAACATCCCCAATAAGGTTGACTATTATATAGGACTTACATGCCAATTTTCAACCTATAAGACAGTGGCATTACATTAAGTTACAGCTTAATTGTCTAAGCCAATACCTTATTTAACCATTGTCCGATATTTTGAATCTGCGGCATACAAACCTGATGCGCCATCGGATAAGTATTGTATTCGACACTATAGTCTTTTTTCGTTAGTAGTTGATGTGCCTGCTCACCCAAAACCACAGGAACGACTGGGTCGTGAGTACCATGCTCAATGAGAATCGGCATATTTTTATTAGCAGTGCTATAGTCGATGTTGTCATTGGTCGCCAAGTACGTAGAAAGCGCCATCAACCCAGCCAAGCGCTCAGGGTAGCCTAGTGCCACATGATACGCCACTGCCCCGCCTTGCGAAAATCCTGCAATAACAATATGTTCAGGGGCGAAACCGCGCTCAACCTCGCGACGAATTAAATCCTGTATTTTCTGAGAAGACTCTTCAATCTGAGCAGTATCGACTTTGCGCTCTAGACTCATCTCTAAGATATCGTACCAAGCTGGCATCACCATGCCACCATTTACCGTTACGGCACGCTTAGGCGCATGCGGAAAGACAAAACGTACTGCCATATCATCAGCCAAGCCTAGCTGCGGTACCACAGGTTCAAAGTCATGACCACTAGCCCCCAAACCATGAAGCCAGATGACAGCTCTGTCTATCGGCTTTTGTGATGGGTTATGCTCAACAATGACCGTGTCTAAATAATTACTCATACTCTTTAGATTCCTTTAAATAAGAATGATACGTACAACCGAATTTTATTTTCAATAAAGCGGATTTTTTGCCACACTTTTTAGTTTTTTATAGTAATGCTAGTTATTCTACCGCTTTTAAGCAAAACCATTCGTCAAAAATCATTCACTCACAATTTTAATGTTCAGCCATTTATCATATCTTGCTAGGATGGAGAAAAAAACTGAAAACATTTTTACGCTACGCCCATTTAATAGGACGATACATAGTGCTTTGAATACTGTATGACGCCTTATGATGATTTTTCAATGTTCATAGACAAACAAGCTTGAAACAACGATTTGTCATGAACTGTCTACTGCCTTAAAGGCCGGCAGTTACTGAGGCACATTGTTAAACAACGGAGGTTTATCAACTCAATTAACCCTCTCTGGAACAGTCACAAAAAAGGAAACAGGCACAAAAAAGCCCCTTGTTATTCCTAATGACCGCTAATTAGGAAAACAAAGGGCCAATAGCACAAAAAAAACCGTCTAAACGATCGCCTGTACCGGCTGTTTTACATCAGCGTTTTGACCTCGATGGCGCAGATAGTGATCGAGCAACACAATCGCTAGCATGGCTTCAGCAATGGGCGTTGCCCGTACACCAACGCACGGGTCGTGACGACCTTTAGTCAGCATATCAATCGCTTCCCCTTGAGTATTGATACTCTTGCCAGCCGTGGTGATACTTGACGTGGGCTTAAGGGCAATACTGACTCGAATATCTTGGCCTGACGAGATGCCGCCCAAGATACCGCCAGCGTGATTGGCCGTGAAGCCGTCTGGCGTCATCTCATCACGAGAACGATGACCAAACTGCCCGGCGACCGCCATACCATCGCCAATCTCGACCCCTTTTACCGCATTGATACTCATCATGGCATGGGCAATATCCGCATCTAAGCGATCAAATACTGGCTCACCAAGCCCGACTGGCACGCCACTGGCAATCACTTCAAGACGAGCACCGCAACTGGTCCCTTCACGGCGTAGGTTATCTATCAGTGCCTCAAAACGGCCAATGGCTTCTTTATCCGCACAGAAAAACGGATTGCTATTCACAAACTCCCAATCAATTTGGCTGGGGTCTAAGACGTTACTGTATTCATTCCCGATTTGGGTGACATGACCACGGACTTGAACCCCCAAACGATCTTGTAGATATTTCTTAGCAATCGCACCAGCCGCGACCCGCATCGCCGTCTCACGTGCTGATGAGCGTCCACCACCACGGTAATCACGGAAGCCATATTTCATACTATAAGTATAGTCAGCATGACCCGGACGAAAAGTGTCTTTAATCTCACTATAGTCTTTTGATTTTTGATTGGTATTACGAATCAATAGACCAATAGAGGTGCCTGTTGTTTTGCCTTCAAACACACCAGAGATAATCTCAACCTCATCAGACTCGCGGCGCTGGGTTGAGTACTTTGAGGTGCCCGGTTTGCGGCGATCCAAATCTACTTGCAAATCCTCTTCAGACAATACTAAGCCTGGTGGCACGCCATCGACGATTGCCATCAGACCTGCTCCATGCGACTCACCACAAGTGGTCACCGTAAAAACCTGACCGATACTGTTGCCTGCCATATTTATCCTTAAACAAGTAAACGCGACTGCTGTCTATTTGACCAATTATTTATAGTGTTGACTGCTTACTGCCACAGTGTCTCAACTACGTACCCATATAACTACTGAATACCATCCAACAACTGCACATAAGCGGCAAACAGCTGACGATGTGCCATTAACTCATCATAAGTAATAGCAAAAACCCCATGACCACCGTGAGCGAACTTTAGCCAATCGAACTGAATTTCAGGATACGCTTGTTTTAAGGCCCATTCACTATCGCCCACTTCACAAATCAATAAGCCTTCTGGGCTTAGATACTCTGGCGCTTCAAATAAGATGCGATGCACCAAATCTAACCCGTCTTGACCCGCTGCTAATGCGTGCTCAGGCTCGTATAAAAACTCAGGTGGTAGGTCTGCCATGATGGCCGCATCGACATACGGTGGATTAGTCACGATCAGCTCATACTGGTTTTCAGTAGGAATTTTAGCGAACAGATCTGACTCAATGACATTCACTTGATGACCAAGATCATGATGGTCGACGTTAACCATAGCTACTTCTAGTGCGCCTTTATCAATATCAACGGCATCTACCAAAGCATCGACGAAGCGCGTGGCAAGGGCAATAGCAATACAACCTGAGCCGGTACATAAATCTAAAATGCGTTCAGGCTGCGACAGTTGCTTGACGTCTAAACCATGATCGTAAAATACAGCGGTCTGCTCGTTGACACTAAGCCCAAGCGGCTTGGCCAGCTCATTAACCTCAAAATACGGATGAAACTGCTGACGTATCAATTCTGCAATAGGTGAGCGTGGAATTAACACCCGCTCATCAACATAAAAAGGCAAATCACAAAAGTAAGATAAGTTAATTAAGTAACTGAGTGGTTTACGCTCAGCGATACGCTCTTCTAACAAGCTCAGTACCAACTGCTTCTCTGATGTGGTCAGGCGACAGTCCAAAATCTGCTCATTCGCTGACCAATCTAAAGAGAGGGAATGCAAAACGATCGCGGCGGCTTCAGCAAACTCATCCGTCGTGCCTTGAGCAACAACCACATCATAGTTACGCAGCTGAGTGACTGAAAAACGAATAAAGTCACGAATACTGACTAGCTGCTCACGTGCTTCTTCCAGCTCTGCATGCAGGTTGGCAAATTGGTCGTCCTCACCGAGAAGCCCAGTTTCCAAATCATACTCCATCGTATTGTCTAAACCCTTAGCCTCATTGTCGTTAAAGTACTGGTTTTGAAACTCTTCTGCGCTCATTGTTTGGTCTTCTGACATATCGCACCTTGCTGATTGCATGTTCACTGACTACATGCGGATGGGTTAAACCGCTTTTTGTAAAAAGCCGATCTATTAAATAAAAATCTCGTCATACATTATAGACACAAACACTAAGTAGCGCCAATATTTGCACACGTACTGGCGTTTGCTTTTATAAAGATAGCGGTAATAGTCCAGCATTACCCTATACACACTCTCGCTCAGTTATTACCCAACTGTAGTGAATACGTCAACGGTTGACGTTTAGCAAGCCTTAACCGAAAAAAGATGTGTCGAAAGTTTGCGAAGCAACCGAATTATGCGCATAATAGCCGCATTAATAGCAACCACAAGTGATTCAACATGATGAAAATAAAGCCTATTATTACTGCTATATCTATTGCTGTCGCTAGTGCCAGTGTTAGTGCGCTGGCCGCACCCACTGATAGTACTCGCACATTGCCAGTACGCACCGCTGACTCACTGCCTAGTATTGCCAAAAAAGTGAGCCTCAATGTACAAGAAACTCGCAGCACCTCACTAGACAGTCGCGACCCTACAGCAGCTCAGCCCAAGCCAACTAACGATAAGCCTGCTAATAGTAATCCAGCTAACAATAAAGCAGACCCTAAAGCCGCTGACAGTATGACGCAACTCATCGATTCAAAGAATAAGTCAGCCGCCTTTGTGATCTCAGAAGAACCAGCGGAACCAAACTCGACCACTGCCGATAATATGAGCGCAGCCGAGCTGACCCTTAAAGATGAGCAGTCTGACAGCACGGACGATATTAGCGAAGGTCAAGCCGTTGCCGCGCCAAGTGACATCTCATCTATTGATTCATCTGATCCGCTGGCGTTTGAATTGCCTGAGAGTGAAAAACGTCAAGATTTCAGTGATGACCCTACCATCAAAAACATCGAAGATAAAGATGGTAAAAGATACACCACACTGAACTTGTCCAACTACGCCAAACAAGTAAATGAGGCTGTCTGGTCTCCTAACATGAAAGTCAACTCAGCAATGACCATTAAAATGCAGGCTTTGCTCGATTGGAACCACGCCTCTCCAGGTCCTATCGATGGTGGCTGGGGTATGAACAGCAAAAAAGCCCTTATCAACTTCCAAACCATGAAAGGCTTGCCAGCAACGGGCAAAATGGATCAAAAAACGTGGAATGCGCTGATCAAAAACATTCCTGCCAATAAACCTGTGCTCGTAACTTATACGCTAACTGAAGATGATATCAACACCAACTTTGCGTCCACGCCTTCTGGATCAGAAGCCAAGTCAAAAATGAAAGGTCTGTACTACCAAGACATCAAAGAAATGCTTGGTGAGCGCTTTCATATGGATGTACGCTATCTAGATAAGCTAAATAAGAGCAAAGAGTATAAAGCTGGCGAAACCATCACCGTCCTTAATACACGCGGTCCACTTAACCAGCGCATCAACCGCGTGGTTGCCAACAAAGCGGACAAAACATTGTACGCGTATAATGGCAATCAACTGGTAGCGACTTACCCAACGACTGTGGGCAGTGATGCCACCCCTTCCCCACAAGGGACGTTTAAAATCATCAATAAAGTAAAAATGCCTTGGTATAAAGCGACGGTCGGTGAAGGCACGCAGAAAAAAGTTCACATGCTACCACCAGGGCCAAACAATCCTGTCGGCGTTGTATGGATGGGCTTATCTAAACCTTCTTATGGATTACATGGCTCCCCAAAACCTGAAGGCATCAGTCGCCAAGCATCAGCAGGTTGTGTGCGTTTGACCAACTGGGATGTGTTAGAAGTTTATGCCAATATCGAAAATGGTGCGACCGTTGAGCTCAAATAATTAGCCACGGTAATATCAAAAAAGACCTCTACATCGAGGTCTTTTTTTATGCGTATTGGTTTTACGTCTACCTAATAGATTGTGTGGGTGCAACTCACAATCTCCGCTCAAACTTAAGCTTTATAACCTTCTTCATTGCCCGTAATACTACCGACTTTTTTGGTAAAAAACATGCCTGCTGGGATGGAGACCAAAATACCCAATAATACCGCTATTTGAATATGAGGAATTTCATTAAAGCCTGTGATTAACGCGCCAATGATAAAAACGCCAATGGTGACTGTGGCGGCTATTGAATAGATGACAGAGAATAATGGCCAGTTCATAAGTTATTCCTCATTTTAATTGTGGATATGCTACCTTTATACACCAATCCCACATAAAAAGTAAGTATTTATTTTAAACCTTTAGGCCAGTTATATCAGGTGACGACGTATAAAAACCCTGTTAAGATTAAGGTTTTTATATTAGTCCTTCTACCCCTTAAGTATCGTCTTTCAACTGTCTCCAATTACTTCCTCTTTTCTTCTGATGTGTCGCAAAAAACCCCTATACCTTTAGCTATTTATCATTACAATAATGACTTTCTGTTAACTCTTAAGAAAGCTACCTTTTATGACCTTACCTGAAGAAAACCCATCTAATGAGCCGGTGACACCAGACAACTCAGCGGAGACTGGCCACCATGCTACTGAACCAGAGGCTGGAACTCAGACTTCGCCTGATGCCCCTACACTAGATGCGGCAGTAAGTCATGACAAAACAGAGGAGCTTGATCAAGATATACCCTGTGCACAAATGCCTGATGCACAAGTCAAGGTAGAGTCGCTTGCGCCTGATGTGGTAGTCGCCACATTAGAGCCGTCTGAGGCTGAGTCACCGTCAACCGCTGAAGACTCGCCAGCTATAGGGGAAAAATCACGGACAAAATCAGAGTCAGATTTTTTTCAATCAGACTCTGCGGACTCAACAGCAAAGCCCTCTCAAGACAGCGGGGAAGTATCCGTTGAAGCAGAAGCTGCTCACCCTGCCACTGCCCAAGAGACCTCTATCCAAAAGACCTCTATAGACAAAATGGATGGTCAATCAGCGGACACATCCACTTGCTCCCATGTTCCTACAACAGAAACACTAGCCTCTACTCATCAACAAAAAACCGAAGATGGAACCAAAGACGATCACAAAAATGGGAATCCGGACAATCAAAAGCATCAGGATAGTGACGATATAGAGAGTACCAACAAGCACAGCGAACAGGAAAGTGACGAAGAGGAAGAAGTCAAAGAAGAGAAAGAAGCCAAACTTGAGTCTTATAAGCAGTTTGTCGCTGAACAATTTAGCAATCAGAAGGTAGATTATCCAGAGGTGCGAGTCAAGATTGAAGCAAGCGCCCTGCCTAGCAGAATGTACTTTATCATGAATACGCTCTCCGCCATTATCGCCAGTTATGGGCTGGTGACCAACTCAGCTGCTGTGGTCATTGGCGCTATGCTGGTGGCGATGATGCTGGGTCCTATCACTGGAGTCGCACTAGCAATTATTGACCATCGCATGCCGCTGCTACGCAAATCACTTATTACGGTGGTTGTTGGCGTGTCATTGGTGGTACTGGTCGGTTTTGTAGTTGGCTGGCTCCACAAAGATCAGCCATTGACCGCAGAGATATTGTCGCGCACTCAGCCAACTTCCATGGATTTAATGATCGCGTTAGCTGGAGGCACGGCTGGTGCCTATGCGATGGTGTCTCCGCACCTCTCGGTCGCCGTTGTAGGCGTGGCCGTCGCCACCGCTTTGGTGCCACCCCTTGCTGCTAGTGGCGTTTTGTTTGCCAATGGCGAGATGCAGCTTGGGTTTGGCGCGCTTTTATTAGCCGCCACCAACATTATTGCCATTCAATTTACCAATGCCCTTGTGTTATGGGTATTGGGCTTTCGCCGATTGGTTGATGATGACTATAAATCCAATACTTATCTGACTTTTTTGCAGCGCAATGCGGTGACTTTATTGCTGCTGGGCGGCTTGGGCGCGTATCTGACTATCAACCTACAGACCAATGCCAAGCAGCAAGTGTTTGAGAGTAGCGTAAAAGAAGCCATCAACAGCTATTTTATCGATAAGGGTAACGTACTAACCAACACTCAGTTCGACACCTCAGAAAACAACAAAGTCGTACGAGCGGTTATTCGCGGAGAGACGCTGCCAAGCTCATACGATGTCCGCCAAATTGAAACCATTATTACCCAAGATATGGTCGTAAACTTCCCCGAATATTTGCCGATCAAACTCCAATTGCGTTATCTACCAGTACAAGTCATTGAGTCCAACCCATTGGTACAAGATAAACTAGATAAGACCGATGCGGCGATTTTGACCAATTAACATTATATCCTGTAAAGTGAGCGGCAGTAGGTAGTCACAGAATAACCTAGCAGTTGTAACTCTTATACCAAGAGCTTGGGCGTTTGTGCTAAAATCGCATGCAAAATTATTTTTCTCAATTCTATCTGTCAGTAAGGAGCCGCTGTGAGCCAGCCATTTCGCTCAGCCGATATTCGCCAAGCTTTTATCGATTTTTTTATAAGCAAGCAGCACACCCAAGTCCCATCGTCTAGTTTGATTCCGCATAATGACCCGACGTTGCTGTTTACCAATGCCGGTATGAATCAGTTTAAAGAGACATTTTTGGGCATGGAGCCACGCGACTATACACGTGCCGTGACGTCACAAAAATGCGTTCGTGCTGGCGGCAAACACAATGATTTGGACAATGTCGGTTATACCGCGCGTCATCATACGTTTTTTGAGATGCTCGGTAACTTCTCGTTTGGCGACTACTTTAAACAAGCAGGTATTGAGTATATCTGGGAGTTTTTGACATCGACTGAGTGGCTGGCGATTGATAAAGATCGTCTCTATGTCACCATTTATGAAACCGATGATGAAGCCTTTGAGATTTGGAATAAAAACATTGGCATTCCAAGTGAGCGCATCATTCGTATTGGTGATAATAAAGGCGCGCCTTACGCGTCAGATAACTTTTGGACCATGGGCGACACGGGTCCTTGTGGGCCTTGTACCGAAGTCTTTTATGATCACGGCGCCGATATTGAAGGCGGCCTACCAGGTACCCCTGAAGAAGATGGCGATCGCTATATCGAGATTTGGAATTGCGTATTTATGCAGTTCAATCGTCAAAAAGACGGCACGCTATTGCCACTACCTGCACCAAGTGTCGATACTGGCATGGGGCTTGAGCGTATTAGTGCCATCATGCAAGGCGTCCATGGCAACTACGAAATCGACTTATTTGTCCATTTAATGGATGCGGCGGCTGAGATTTTAGAGATTAAAAATGAACAACAATCATCGCTAAAAGTCATCGCCGATCACATTCGTGCTGTGGCATTTTTGATCGCTGATGGCGTGACACCAAGTAACGAAGGTCGCGGCTATGTATTGCGCCGTGTGATCCGTCGCGCGGTACGTCATGGCAACAAACTTGGCGCCGATAGTGAGTTTTTCTATAAGATGGTTGCCCCGCTCGTGGCTGAAATGGGCAGCGCTTATCCTGAATTAGCAGACAAGCAAAGCGCGATCGAAAACGCCATTCAAAAAGAAGAAGCACAGTTTGCTAAAACATTGGCACAAGGTCTACGTTTGCTTGCCAGCGAGCTTGAAGGATTACAAGATGGCGATACGCTGTCTGGTGAAGCGGCATTCAAACTGTACGACACCTACGGCTTCCCGCTTGATTTGACCGCCGATATCACTCGTGAGCGCGGTATTGCGATTGATGAAGCGGAATTTGATGAACACATGCAAGCACAACGTGAGCGTGCTCGTGATGCTGGCAAGTTTGATGTTGACTATAGTAGCGTCATCCAAGTAGAGACGCCAACGACCTTTGTGGGCTATGAGCAGCTTGAAGAAGACGGCGTGACCATTGACGCGCTTTACCAAGATGGCAATCCGGCAGACAGCTTAACCGAAGGTATGGAAGGCGTTGTGGTATTGGATCGTACTCCGTTTTATGCTGAAGGTGGTGGTCAGGTTGGTGAGCTGGGCGAAATTCGCACCGCAACTGGTGTCTTTGAGGTTCAAGATACCAAGAAATCTGGTCAGGCCATTATCCATTATGGTGTCGTTACCATGGGTGACATCAGCACCAAACAAACCGCAGACGCTCAAGTGCTCTCTAGCATCCGTGCAGCAAGCGCCAAAAACCACTCTGCCACTCACCTACTGCATGCAGCACTAAGAGAAGTCTTGGGAGAGGAAGTCACGCAAAAAGGCTCACTGGTCTCAAGCGACGTGCTACGTTTTGATTTCTCCTATGACAAACCAGTCAGTGCCGCTGAGATCACGCGGATAGAGCGCTTGGTCAACGAGCAAATCCAAGCCAATACCCCTGCTCGTATCGAGCACATGTCTATCGATGAAGCGATGAAACAAGGGGCCATGGCGCTGTTTGGCGAAAAGTACGGCAATGAGGTACGCGTACTCACCATGGGTACAGACAGCATCGTGGACGGGCAGCGCAAGCCTTTTTCTATCGAGCTGTGCGGCGGCCTACATGTTCAGCGTACGGGTGACATTGGCGTCTTAAAAATTACTAGCGAATCAGGGATTGCTGCGGGTGTTCGCCGTATTGAAGCCGTCACTGGCATGAATGCGATTAAAAACATTCAGCAAAGCGAACAACAACTGAGCGAGCTTGCCGGTCAGCTAAAAGTGAAACGTCCTGAAGTGGCGCAGCGTGTGCGCACCATGGCCGACAAGCAGCGCGACCTAGAAAAACAACTGGAACGTTTAGAGCAAAAAATGGCCAGTGCTCAAGCCGCAAGCTTGCTCGATGACGTTCAAACCATCGCAGGCACACCCGTTCTGATCAGCACGCTACGTGGCATCGATGGCAAATCTATCCGTACATTGATGGATGACATCAAATCCAAACTGCCAGACAGCGTGATTGTCTTGATTGGCGATAAAGACGAGCAGTTGGCCCTAGCAGCCAGTGTGGCTAAGTCTGTCACTGCGCAAGTAAAAGCCGGTGACATCATTCGTCATTTGGCAAGTGAGCTTGGTGGTAAAGGCGGCGGCAAACCTGACTACGCACAAGGCGGCGCACCAAAGTCTAGCAACAGTACAGCCGTTATTGAGGCGCTCCCTGCTTGGATTGAAAGCCAACTTGGCTAAGCCAACAACCCAGTACTACGTGCTTTATCTTCCCTCCATGCTCGATTGGTTATAACCACTATAACCAATCGCCATACATCTAAGCCACACTGACACTTAACGTTGTGACGCAGATATGATATAAAGGTCAACGTTTGAACACATTGTTCATTTATTGAGTTTAAACCACGAACATTGAATAAATAAAAGACATAGGGCGCAACTCTTATAATACGGCCTTAACTATGGAAGCATTGATTGAGAGTCACATTGGCGCTCATCAATGACAATAAAAGGTCATTAATGAATAACAGGTAGGTTTTTATGGCGTTAATAGTACAGAAATACGGCGGCACCTCGATGGGCAGTATCGACCGCATCAAAAACGTCGCCAAACGAGTCAAACGCTGGCATGACAATGGTCATCAAGTGGTCGTTGTGGTATCTGCCATGAGTGGTGAAACCAACCGTCTGATCGATCTGGCACGCCAAATTAGCACTCAGCCTGATCCTCGTGAATATGACCAAATGGTCTCAACGGGTGAGCAAGTCTCTATCTCCTTACTAGCCATGGCAATCAAAGAGCTTGGCATTGGTGCCCGCTCACTTACTGGTCGTCAAGTCGCTATTAAAACGGACAATGCCCACAATAAAGCGCGTATCGAAAGCATTGACGATAAAAACATACGTGAACAGCTAGAGGCAGGCAATGTCGTCATCGTGGCAGGCTTTCAAGGCATTGACGACGAAGGCAATGCAACCACGTTAGGACGTGGCGGCTCTGACACCACTGGTGTCGCTATTGCCGCGGCATTGGGTGCTGATGAGTGTCAAATCTACACAGATGTCGATGGGGTTTATACCACTGACCCTCGCGTCACCTCAAAAGCCAAAAAGCTTGAAAAAATTACCTTTGAAGAAATGCTTGAGATGGCAAGCCTTGGCTCTAAGATTCTACAGATTCGCTCAGTAGAGTTCGCTGGTAAATATGGTGTGCCTTTGCGTGTACTATCTAGCTTTGATGAAAATACCGATGGCAGCTTTGACCAAGAGTTTCAAGACAACGTTGGCACCCTAATTACGATAGACGAAGGAGACAGTATGGAACAGGCAATCATCTCAGGTATCGCGTTTAACCGAGACGAAGCAAAAATTTTAGTACGCGGTGTACCCGATCATCCTGGTATCGCCTCTGCTATCTTAAGCCCGATTGGCCGCGCCAATATCGAAATCGATATGATTGTACAAAATCTTTCGGACAACGGTACAACCGACTTCACGTTCACTGTCAACCGCACGGACTTGGACAAGACCTTAAAAGTACTTAACGAAGAAGTCAAAGACGAGATTGGTGCGAAAGAAATCCTAGGCAACAGCGAAGTCGTCAAGGTCTCCTTGGTGGGCGTTGGCATGCGTTCACACGCTGGTGTCGCTAGTCTCATGTTCCAAACACTCGCTGAAAACAACATCAATATCCAAATGATATCAACCAGCGAAATCAAAGTGTCTGTTCTCATTCAAGATCAGCACCTAGAAAAAGCCGTTAAATCGTTACATACGGCCTTTGGTCTTGACCGTGAAGATGGGGAAAGCAAAATCGCTGGGTTATAAACCTCCCAAAACCATTGAAGTACAGATTTAGCGGTCACGGTTATCAATTAATTGGCTACTCCTTACTTTCAATAATACTTTAATCAAATAGGGTCTTTTTAGATCCTATTTTTCTTTTTTATTATTGCTAGGATAATTGTTTACCTAATAGTTTTGTGAAAAACCGTGACAGTATCTGTTATGCCCCCTATAATGGGGCTTTCATTTGGGCTAAATGAATCTACCTATCATTGCCGCTATAGCACAACGTTAAGTATTATGGTTATTATTAATACATTGCCTATCTAGTGCTGCGGTGATGTCCTGCAATTGAGAAGTAATCTGATGAGTAATAATTTTTTGATGCGACATAAGGAGTGTGACGCATGTTAATTTTGACACGCCGCGTGGGCGAAACGCTAATGATTGGTGATGAGGTCAGTGTCACTGTCCTAGGTGTTAAAGGCAATCAAGTACGGATTGGTGTGAATGCACCTAAAGACATCGCTGTACATCGCGAAGAAATTTATCAACGTATTCAGCATGAGCGTACTGTGCAGTCGCAAATGCAGCATCTAGAGCAAGGCAGTTTTGCGCCTTCATTTGATGACGAAGACTACTTTAATCGCTAAGCTAAGATATCTAACGCTTAACTATCAATAATCATTGAGCACACATAAGCATTGTATTTTCATAAGTACGGTATTTTTGCTTTTGAATCTGCTCTGAGGTCATTTATTTATGAGTATCCGCCAATCAGATGTATCGGCTCTACTTAATGGTTTGAATAAAAAAGCCATTGGATTCAATGATGTCATCAGCTTTATTGATGATTTTTATCGTTATGCACCTGCCCCTTTTGTGAACGGAATGGTACATAATGCAGCCGGCGAAAACGAAGGTAGTGCGAAGATTTTTGGTTTTGCCAAGCACCATGGTCTTAATCAGTTAGACACGCTAAAACTATTCGGCGAACATTATGCCAAAGTATTAGCGACACCTAACGGTACAGACCATGCCAATATTCGCAATTTTTTACATTGGGGCTGGCAAGGGTTTTTGATGCAAAAGAACCCACTAACGGTTCGTCCTAGTGTTGATACAACAGCGCTGTAGCTGTTTATGAATTGAATACGTCATTTATCGAGCCACAAAAAAACCACGCTAGCTAGCGTGGCTTTTTTATGGATGCTTGTTGCCGATAATGGAACTTATTTATCACGGAACTTAACCGGTTGCACGGCGCCTTTAGGATTTGGCATATTGGGATAATGATGCTCATGCTCGACATCGCATTCAGCCCCAACGACAGACCCGTCTTCTTTGACTGGCTTATGAATGTAGCCTGTACGCTCGGCTGGCGGCAGATGTTCATGCTCCCACACCATAACCGCTTGCATACAGGTTTCGCGCTGCTCAGCGGTTAACTTGCGGCCATCAGGCCATTTTCCGAGCTCAATCGCCATACGAAACTTATCAACCACTTCTGGCGTTAAACTTGCTAATATTGTTTGTTTGTCCATCCTATCTATCTCCACCACTATTTTTTATATAACAGATGTGATTATTCATCGTCTATAATATCATCATCAACATCCAGACTGAATTCTTCTGCATGGACATTCCAGTGCAATTTGGTGCGACAAGCCTCATAAAAATCAAATCCTGGCGGATGTAACAACGTTAGCTTATCAGGATGTTTACGAATATAAAGGCGCTGCTCTTGCTCAAGTGGTACGCTTGGCTTGCCATCCGCACTCACCATCGGCTGAGTACGATTGTCTTCATGAATGCGAATACAGACCTCGCTGTTGCCGCTCACCACAATGGGTCGACTGGATAATGTATGGGGGTGCATAGGCACCAGACAAATGGCATCCATGCTCGGATGTATGATGGGACCACCTCCAGACAAAGCATACGCGGTTGAACCTGTCGGTGTCGCTGCTATTAAGCCATCGCTGTGCTGCCTATAAACATCCTGACCATCAATTTTCATCTGAAAATCAATCATATGTACCGATTTACCAGCATGCAATACCACATCATTGAGGGCCATATCTTCATGGATAATATTGCGCCCTTCTCGTATCTCCATGGTTAAGAGAAACCGATGATCCAGTTGATAGTCACCCATCAGCACTTGACGTAATTTAAACGCGGCTTCTTCAGGTTTTACGTCAGCCAAGAACCCCAGGCGGCCACGGTTGACGCCAAGTACTGGCACACGGTAACGCGCCAGCGCCTCAGCGGCGTGTAATATCGAGCCATCACCACCGACGACGATGACCAAATCACAAATCTCACCGATCAAGCCACGTTTAACGATTTTGACTTTTTCAATCTCAGTAAGGTTTAAGGTTGGCAAGTTAGCCGTTTGCACATCCATAATCAATGTAAGATTCATGTCATTGATCGTTTGGGCTATCTGCACCAGACTTTGAGTGACACTGCGTTTTCCAGCGCGGCCCATTAACCCAATGCGCCTAAACGCAGGGTTTTTGATAGCGTGGAACAGCTCTGATTCATGTAAGTGTGGCAATCGTGCTGACTGCGCTGAGTTTTCCATAAAACGACTCGGCATAACGGTAAAATACAAGGCAATGATAGCGATAAATGATTACTTAGACTAGCACGTTTATGAATTATCGTTGTTAACTGTCGTAATCAACCCCATATAACAGCCATTACACGTTAACTTTAGACGTGTTTATTTCGCTACTTCACCCCTCTTTATGCTAGTTCATTGGGCGACTCTAGAGTGGCGCGAGGCCTTGATGGCTGTCACGTAAACACAGTTGACAATAATAAGGGTTTTGCTAAAGTAGCTCATATCTATATTGTTTATATTTTATTAAGGATACATGTATGGCCAATCCTATTGTCAGTCGCGCAGAGCTTGCGATCGGCGGTAATCCTATGACGGTCAAGGGCGTGATTCAAAAGACCAGTCTGTTACTTGGATTATCCGCTATCACTGGTGTGGGCTTTTTCTTTTATGCCCTCATGGCTGGTTTGTCGCAAGGTTTTATTACGATGGCAGCCTTTGGTAGTATGTTTGCCGCTTTTGGTCTCGCTCTTTTTATCACCTTTAAGCCACAAAAAGCCAAAACGTTAGCAGTGCCTTATGCACTTTTAGAAGGCATATTCTTGGGCGGTATTTCTCTGTTCTTTATGAGAATGTATCCAAGCGTGCCAGTGACTGCTATGTGTGCAACTTTTGTGACAGCGGCCGTTATGTTAGGGCTGTATCGCTCAGGTCTGGTTAAAGTCACTGAAAAATTCCGCTCGATTGTGACCTCAGCTGTTATTGCCATCATGCTTGTGTATGTGGCGCAATGGGTGCTTTCTTTAGCATTCGGCTCGTCCTTACCCTTCTTGTTTGAAGGTGGCGCTATTGCTATTGGCTTTAGCTTATTCGTGATTGTTATCGCTTCTTTCACTCTACTCCTAGACTTCGATAACATCGATCGCGGTGTGGCGATGGGGGTTTCTGAAGACTACGAATGGTTATTCAGTATCGGTATCCTTGCCACCCTAGTGTGGATGTATATCGAATTTATGCGCCTGCTAAGCTACCTACAAGACTAACCTAACGTCTGTCTAACGATCATTTGGTTTCAATAAAAAGGCCGTCTTTAATAAAAGACGGCCTTTTTTATGGCGTAGTGCCAGTACTACTTCTAGTCGCTAAAACAGATTGACAGCGCCAAGCCATTTTTAGAATGATATTTTTTAGAGTGACATTAGACGCGTTTCAGACGTAGCGCATTTAGCACTACAAACAATGAGCTTAGCGACATACCAATAGCAGCAAGCCAAGGCGGTACATAGCCTAAAGCGGCTGGAATCAACACAACACCGTTATACATCAGTGCCCAGCGAAAGTTTTGCTTGATGATGCGTTCGGTTTTATCGGCGATACGTTTGGCCGCAGTAATGGCTTCGATTTGTCCATTCAAAATAATACTGTCACTCGACACTTGCGCCAAATCCGCCGCGCCAGCAATCGAGGTCGAAACATCGGCCGCTGCTAATACAGGGGCATCGTTGATCCCATCCCCGACCATCAATACCACCGCCCCTTTGGCTTGCAATGTTTGGATATGGTTGACCTTATCCGTTGGTGATAGACCATTGTAGGCAAACTGCATCTCTAAGCGCTCAGCCATCGCCAGCGCTTGTGGACTTGGGTCACCTGTTAGCATCACAGACTCAATGCCCAGCCCTTTGAGCGCATCAAGCATTGGCTTGGCACTATCACGCACCTTGTCATTAAAATAGAAACACGCCAGCGCTTGCCACGTTTTTGACTCCCTTTTCTGACAGGACAGTACCACCGCTGAGCTGGCTCGCTGTGCCACCAAATCGATGGTCAAATCATGATTGCCAGTGGCATGACTATTAAGGCCATCTAAAGCAAAGTCCACATGTCCAATGCGGTACACAACACCATCAATCATGGCCTCCACCCCACCTGCTGGATAATGCTGCAACGCTTGGGTCGCGGGTAGATGTAACTGATAAGCAGCCGTCAGTAAGGCATGAGCGATTGGATGGCGACTACCCACCTCTAAAGCTGCGGCGATGGCTAATAGCTCATCTTTCTGCGCAGACAGTGCTAAAGCGTCAGGGTTATTTTGATTGATGGGCGTGGCTGGCTCAATATTTAGTAAATTTGGCTTACCATACGTCAGCGTACCCGTTTTATCAAAAGCCACGTGGGTGATCTCAGCGAGTGTTTGCAGTGTGTGCCCACGCGTCGTCAAAAAACCATAGCTGGCCAGTCGATTGGTTGCCACCGTTAGGGCGATGGGTGTCGCTAAGGACAGCGCACAAGGACACGTCGCGACCAAAACCGCTACCGTGGCCCAAATGGCTTGGCTTGGATCGACCATGTACCAACCGATAAAGACCAAAGCTGACAATACTAGTATCCGCGCCACAAACCAACGTGCCAGCTTATCCGCTTGCTGCGCAAGTTTTGGTTTCTCACTCATGGCACGGTTCATCAGTCTATCAATCAAGCCTATTTGGCTGTCTTCTGGCAATGCTGTGATTAGCATCTCAAACGGCTGACTGTCGTTTTGCGCGCCGCCAACGATATAGTCGCCTTGGTTCTTGATAATCAGGTCGCCCTCACCCGTCAGTAAGCTTTGCGACACTGTAGCGGTTGGACTGAGTAAAATACCATCACTAATAATCTCAGAACCAGCTTCCACCATAATGATGTCACCCACTTGCAAACTATGGGCTGTCACCATCTGCTTTTTTTCTGCACTATCTTCTGAATCATTTTCTGTTTTTGTTCGCGCTAACAACTGATTGCGTGACTGCTGCCAGTCTTGGGCAATACGCGACGTTAACTGATGGACATTGGCCTCCATACGCTGCATAAAGTCAGGCATGGCTTCTGCTTTAGTGCTTGATACGTTTTGCTCGCCTGTCTCATTGACAATCAATACATCAGTCGGCGCGGTAGACTCTTCAATGGCTGTATTCTTCTCATTCTGCTGAGATTCATTATCCTTGAGCTGCTGTAAAATACGCGCCGCAGCCCTTTTATCTTCAGCAACTTTTTGGACCAGCACAGGCTCCACCACCACCAGATCATTGGCCATAGTGGCAGCTTTTAAACGGGCATTGTGTTCAATATAACGCCCTGCCAATAAAAAGAAGATAAACATACTGACTGAGTCGTAGTACGTCTCTCCTTGTCCAGTAACGGTGGCATAGAGGCTGGCAAAAAAAGTGATGATCAAGGCCAAGCTAACGGGTACATCCATATTGACTTGGCGAGCCCGTATCGCTGACCATGCTGAGGTAAAAAAAGGAATACCGGCATAAAAGAAGACAGGCGTGCTGACAAATAAAGATACCCACCGCAAAAAATCACGCTGGAATATCAACATGTCGCTGTACTCACCAAAATAAAGCGCCACAGCATACATCATCGCCTGCATCGAACCCAACGCCGCGATACCTAGACGTAATAGCATTTGATTGTTGTGCCGCGCCAGCATGGCTTCATGGGTATCTTGCCGATAAGGCTTAGCTTCGTAGCCGATTTCATTGATGATGGCTAGAATACGGCTGATCGGTAGCTTCTCTTCATTCCAAATCACCCGCATACGCTGGTTGGTCAAATTAACCTGACATTTACTAACGCCCTCTAACTCATCGAGGCGCGACTCGATCAACCACGTACAGGCAGCGCAGCGTAAGTTATTGACAGACAGTTCTGCCACTGACAGACCATCTTGCGCGTAGACAAACTGCGACTTTATCTCGTCATGATCGTAAGCTTCAAGTCGAGTCATCTGGGTGGGTAGGCTTGCCGTGCGATTAATCTCTGAGCGGTCGAGATAATACTGCTCAAGCCCTGCTTCTACGATACTTTGTGACGCTAACTGACACCCCATACAGCACATCTCACGTGACTTGCCTAATATCTCTGCATGAAACGGTGGCTGGGGTACGGGATCACCGCAGTGAAAGCAGTGCCCTACGCGTGGTAGCACCAAACCTTCGGTGATAGAGTTGTCTTCATAATGATGGCTGGTAGTGGATGACACTGGTGATGAGGTACTAGACATAATCGCGCTTACTTCCTTTATATAGGTTTTCTTAAACCCTATTCGCTCTCAGTAAACTTGCTATCGTTAAGGGTGCGTGCCCTCTTTCAAAATGCGATTTTCAATCGTATTGGCTTCGACCCGTTAGCACAGAATCAGAAACGATGGCGGATCCATACAAAACACATCATGATAGCATTCGTAACTTGCTGTCTTATATGGCACTGGTAAACCCAATTAAAAGCGGCTCATACTTTATGATGAATACGAGTATTACAATAGAGATTATACTATAAGCACTCGTGGTAAACAGCCCTATCACCCCTGATCTACGACCAATGAATGCCTGCATTGACGATGATAGATTGAAAAATTTGTCAATTTGAGTCATTATGAGGCAGTTTTTTATCCAAAAATGGTGCGACATCAGTGCAAAAATCCAATTCTAAGTTACCAAACTCCAAGCTACCACAGCCCTCTAAGTCTGCTATACACACGCTACCCTCTCAGCAACGCGGCTTGGTGTTTAGTAGTCTACTATTAATCGTCATCATCGCTGGCATGGTGCTATTGGCGCTGTATTTAGTTAAGCTGGATCGCACCATCACTCATAAGTTTGAGGGTAAGCGCTGGGATATTCCTGCCAAAGTGTACTCGCAGCCACTAGAGTTGTATCAAGGCGCCAATGTCGATCGAGATACCATGAAGACATGGCTAGAGTTGCTCAATTATCAGAGCAGCAAAGCGTATGATCGCACTGGCACTTACCATAGATCAGGCAATACTTATTTCATCCATACGCGCGGCTTTACTTACAGTGCCAACGATGTGGACAAAGAGCAGGTCATCAAAATGACCATTGCGGGTAATAAGGTTGAGTCTGTACAAAGCACCTTACCGGCCAAAAGTGGCATCATTCGCTTAGAGCCGGTGAGTATTGGTGGTATCTATCCAGACAGTAACGAAGATCGAATGGTCGTCTCCTTAGACGAGGTGCCTCAGCCATTAATTGATGCGCTGATCGCCACCGAAGATCGCGCTTTTTATGAGCATAAAGGGGTATCTCTCCGTGGGATTGCTCGCGCCGTCATTAATAATTTCTCTGGTGGCGCAAGACAAGGTGGCTCGACCATTACTCAGCAGCTTATTAAAAACTTCTATCTCAATTCGGACCGTACGCTGAAACGCAAAGCCAACGAAGCATTGATGGCTGTACTACTCGAACTGCATTATAGCAAAGATGAAATTCTACAAACCTATCTAAATGAGATTTACTTAGGTCAAAACGGTAACCGTTCTATCAATGGTTTTGGTTTGGCGTCACAGTTTTACTTTGACAAACCGCTCAATGAGCTGCGCTTAGACCAGCAAGCGATGCTCGTCGGTATTGCCAAAGGTCCAAGTATTTATAACCCACGTCGCCATCCAAACGATTCAAAAGCGCGCCGTGATGTGGTACTGAGTAATATGCTGGCAGTGGGCTCCATCAGCCAAGAGGAATATGACAAAGCCATAGAGCAGCCGCTTGGTGTCGTTGATAAGCCCGTGGAAGGCAAGAGTCAGTTTCCTGACTTTTTGGATATCGTGAAACGTGAGCTAAATACTGTCTACTACTCTGATGACCTCAAAAACGAGGGCCTGACCATTATTAGTACCCTCGATCCTATTGCTCAGTTAGCAGCAGACAAAGCTGTTGATAGAAAGCTTGGTGAACTGCGTCGTAACAGTAGCAAAACTAAGGATTTGCAAGGGGCATTAGTGAGTGCCAACCCTGAAACTGGTGAATTGGTGGCAGTGGTAGGCAGTGGTAGTGAGTTTACAGGATTTAACCGAGCCGTCGATGCCAAACGCCAAGTGGGCTCTTTGTTGAAGCCGATCATTTACATGACAGCGCTCGAGAGTGGCCGCTATAACTTGGCCAGTTCAGTAGATGATTCACCAATCACTGTCACTTTAAACGATGGCACTGAGTGGAATCCAAAAAACTATGACAATCGTGATCATGGCGCCGTGCCCCTGACCACAGCGTTAGCGCAATCTTATAACCAAGCGGCTGTACGCTTAGGGATGGAGTTTGGCGTCAACACCTTCGCCAAGCAGCTACAACGTATGGGTATTAAAGAAAAAGTCCCCCCCTATCCATCAGCGTTGTTAGGCTCTGTCAACCTTAGCCCTATGGATATGCTTGGTATCTATCAAGTTTTTGCAACTGGTGGCTTTCGCACGCCTATTCATAGTATTCGTACTGTGATTGATGATCGCGGCCGTATTTTGCAGCGTACTGGCCTAAATACTCAGCGTAGCATTCCACCTGAAACCAATTTTTTGACAAACTACGCGCTACAGCAAGTGGTCTCAAATGGTACAGCTAGACGTGCGCAATCACTTGGTAGCAATTTGAATCTTGCGGGCAAAACAGGCACGACAAACGATTACCGCGATGCTTGGTTTGCAGGCTATAGTGGCAATTATGTCAGTGTGGTATGGGTGGGCCGCGACGACAACAAGCCGATAGGTTTGAGCGGTGGTACTGGCGCACTACCGGTCTGGGTAGATTACATGAAACGCTTAAAACTCACACCTGTGGCTCTACCCGAGCCTGAAGGTATCGAATGGCTGTGGCTTGAAAACAACTCAGGCAAGCTATCTAATGAGCGCTGTGCCGATGCGCGCTACTTACCAGTGATGTCAGCGCATCTACCAGAAGAAGCCAGCAGTTGTGCGCTTAGATTGTATCAACAAGATCAGGCACGTGAACAAAGCCAGCAAGGTGCTATCAACCAGCAGCGTCGCCGTGAAGGTTTAGAGATTCCAAATGGTGAAGCCGTTGACACCGATAGCCAAGAAGACAATGACGGACAAAATGGTAATGATACAGAAAGTCGTACTGATACTTGGTATGATCGTGCTGTTGAATGGTTCTAAAAGTGTTTTTAAAACTTAAAAAAGGTCTCAACATGGTGTTCCCTCTAACGCAAACTGTATCAGCCAAGCCAGCCATTATCACACAGCTTAAAAAAGCGACGCCAGTCAATACGATGGCCGTAGCCAGTGCTCTTGCTATGATGCTAAGTGTGAGTGCTTGTCAGACGGCGCCCAATACCGAAGCCTCTATACAAAAAACACCGGCTCAAACTGTTCCATCAGCGCAAACACAAGCCACCTCGACGCCCGCTGTCACGCAAGCGCCGATTATCAGAACAGAAGACGACTATACGATCGAATCTGATCGTTCCTCTGAACCTTTGGACGCACCAAATCCATTGACGCAAGACACGCCTGCCTTCCCATCTTCTAACCCCGTGACAACTGAACCTGATGCGGTTATCATTACGCCTTCTCGCGATGACTATGTCATCTCTGAGCCAGCAGCGCCGTCACACAATGAGCTACTAGAACAGGCAAGAAAAAACTCACAACAACGCACACCGCAATCTGCCAGTAATAACAGTACACTGCCGGCATTTCGCCATCTGATGCAAGTCGGTATCAGGCAGCTAAAATCTGGCGAGTTGACCAATGCTGAAAACAGCTTTACCCGTGCTCAGCGCTTAGCGCCAAAATCCTCTGCGGTGTACTTTTACTTGGCTCAAGTGGCCTTAAAAAAGAACCAACCGCGCAAGGCTGAAGCCATGGCACGCCGTGGCCTTAGTGTCTCTCAAGATACGAGTCGCAGACGGGCACTGTGGCAAATCATCTTGCAATCAGGGCAAGCACAAGGTAACTCACGTGTGGTCAGTGAAGCGAAACAAGCCCTACGCTAGTACCTGTAAACACTGCGTCATCAAACTCTTGAGTAGTCAGCCCAAAAGTGACCTCGTTAACTTTTGCACCCTACGCATTCATAATTTCTCCAACTCACCTATTCATTTTATTTTAGCTTAAGGTTATCGTTATGGCATGGCAACAACTGCACTTACAATGTGAAAAAGCAAACGTCGATTTGGCGGAGGCGCTGCTACTGGAAGCAGGCGCTTTATCAATCGCTTTAGACGACGCAGGCGACCAGCCTTTGTTCGAGCCGCTACCTGGCGAATCGCCTTTATGGGATGAGGTTATCCTAACAGGCCTGTTTGATGCAACGACCGATGCTGGTAGCCGTCAGGCTGTTGAACAGTTAAGTCACGAAATCGCCGCACAAGTACACGCTACACGTATTTGGCTGAGTGCCGTTGATGACAAAGACTGGGAGCGTGAGTGGATGAGTAACTATCACCCTATCGAATGCGCTAATGACTTATGGATCGTACCCAATTGGCTCACACCGCCAAATCCTGATGCGACCAACATCATTATGGACCCAGGACTGGCCTTTGGTACTGGCTATCACGCCACCACTCGCTTGTGTCTTGACTGGCTCACAGAGCAGGATTTAACAGATAAAGTAGTCATTGACTATGGCTGTGGCTCAGGTATATTGGGCATCGCAGCGTTGTTGTTAGGGGCACGCCAAGTGTATGCGGTCGACATCGATCCACAAGCCGTACTCGCCACCAATCAAAATGCTGAGCGCAACCACGTCAATGGGCGCCTCCAAGCGTTTTTACCAGAAGAGTTTAGCGACTACTGTGCACAAAATGAGGTTTTACCTGTCGATGTGCTCGTGGCAAACATTTTGGCAAAACCGCTTATCAGCTTGGCCCCTTACTTTGCCACTTTAGTGAAGACTGATAGCCGTATCGTATTGGCGGGTTTGATTGAGTCACAAACTGAAGCGGTCGCTGCTGCTTATCAGCCTTATTTTGCGCTTGATCCAAAGCATGCCTTTACCGCACAAGAAGACCAACATTGGCAGCGTTTGTCCGGTACATTTACAGGCTAGCAACAATTAATTACATCTGCTACGATAGAGGGCAGTCAAATGTTATGTGTTTGGCGCCACTCTGTCCTTGCCTGTAATGGTTGCATTTATAGAGAGTTTAGATGACAGTCTTAGCCTTATAGGCAGCTGTTAGTGAGTGGCTAAGCGGTATTGATAACCATACTTTTTTGGACTCGACCCTATGACCACGCCCATAAAAACTCAATGCCCGCACTGTCACGCTTGCTTTAAAGTAAAACAAACTCAGTTAAATAAAGTAAATACTACCGTCAGCTGTGATCACTGCCAACAAAGTTTTTTGGTGAATAAACATCTGATTGTCACCACTGATACTCCTAACACCTCCACTACTCAAACCGATATAACCACGACCTTCACACCAGATACTGGCGTAGCACAGCCATCTAACACTCATCATAAAGTCCAGAAGCGCTCAAGCAATGCTAAGTCTTTACTGAGTAAGCCCGCTACAAAAAAGTGTTCATCTGACAAGTTGATTCACGATGACTTAATCCATGATGATATGGACATCGATGAGCCAGCAGACCCCATTTTAGAGTATGACTCACTAGACAGTATGGAAGCTTGGTTGACTCAAGCCAGTAATGCCTCTAGAGCCGCTAGTATGCCATCAGCTACTCCCTCTAAAAACAGTATTAAAAACAGCCGCTCATCCGTTAAGCCAACACCCTCTGCTCCTCTAACCGAGCCGTCATCATCCGCACAGGTTGCCCTGAGTTCAGCTGCGGCTAATGACATTCACGCAAGTGTCAATGAGACTGCGGACAACGCTTGGCTCGAAGCGCTTCTTAAAGAGCAAGATAAAAGCGCAGAGACGCCGCAAGACGATACAGATTTATCACAACTGTTGCTCGATATGGGTGTGTCGCTTACAGACGAAGATGGCAGTGCGGATGCGCGTGCCAGACAAGCTCAAGCTAGCACTGCACCACCGTCAGAGAACTATTCGGTAGCATCAGTACTGTGGTCGCTTGGCTGCTTGGTATTAGCCTTATTACTGTTTGCCCAATACGTCATTTTTAACCTAGAGACACTGGTTAAAGACCCCGTTTATGCCCAGCGCCTCCATGCACTCTGTTCGATTGCGGCTTGTAGTTTGCCAAATGCCGATTTGGGTGCATTAACCGTGACTGACCTCAATCACCAGCCTAGTCAAATCAAGGTAACAGGTGCATTCAGCGATGTGAGTGCCACTCTACACAACCAAAGCACAAAAGCGCAGCTCTACCCCAATATAAAAGTCAGCGTTTATGGTACCAATAATCTGATCGGGGAATTCATCGCAGCACCAAACGACTACCTATTAAGCAAACAAAACCAATTAGCTGCTGACAGTGGCCGACAGTTACTCTTTACGATCCCTGTGGCCAATACAAACATTCGCGAAGTGACGGCAACTCCTCTGTATTGAACCACACTTTATAAATAAAATAGGTTTCTACAATAGGTTTCTGTAAATAGTATTGAGCATGATTTGATGAGCAGCGTTGCGGCTCAGATAGCGACCAATCTGTCAGCGCTAGACAATATTTATTTGATATAATACCCTAACCTCTTATGGTTTGCTTTTCTCTACTCTCAAGGACATTATCTTATGGCACCTCATGCACAGCATAACGCCCAACGTTTTGCCAAAAGCTCTGAGCATCCTGCCGACTATAATAAAGACAACTACCCTCATTTTACTCACGACCTTAGCGCTTCTTTAAACAGCCACGCAACCAATATGCAAGAACCTTTACGCGTCCATGTTGAGCGCGTGGTACGACAGTATTTTGCGATGCTAGGCGATGAGACACCCACCGACTTGTATGAGCTTATTTTAAAGCAAATCGAAGAACCGCTGTTATCCGTTGTCCTTGAACAAACGCGGGGGAATCAAACCAAGTGCGCGCAAATCCTAGGTTTAAATCGCGGTACTTTACGCAAAAAACTCAAAACCTATGACTTGATGTAGCGCCAGCTATATGATCTCATTTACTGTCCCTGACAACAATTCTCCATGGCAACTGAACGTTTATGACTGTATCCATCGTGATACGGTTAGCAATAGTTGTCGTTATCTCCTTGCCAGACGTTTACGTCAGGCTTTTTTTATGGAATTTTTTTATGAGTAAAACCCCACTTGCCCTATTATCGGTCTCCGATAAATCCAATATCGTTGAGTTTGCGCAAGGCCTTATTAAAGCAGGTTTTGGCTTACTGTCTACTGGCGGTACTTATCGGTTACTCACAGAAAACAACGTCGCCGTGACTGAAGTGTCTGATTACACGGGCTTTCCTGAAATGATGGATGGTCGGGTAAAGACGCTACATCCTAAAATTCATGGCGGTATCTTGGGCCGCCGTGGTACAGATGATGCCGTGATGAGTGACCACGCGATTGAGCGCATCGATTTGGTTGTCGTCAACTTATATCCTTTTGCTGAAACCATCGCTCGGGCTGATGTAACCATGAACGATGCCATCGAAAACATCGATATCGGTGGCCCAACCATGGTGCGTTCGGCGGCGAAAAATCACGCTCACGTGGGTATCGTGACCGATCCAGCAGATTATGAGCGCATCCTTGCCGCTTTAGGTGATGGCACGGAATTGACCACGGCCCTACGCTACGACTTAGCAGTCAAAGCTTTTGAACACACCGCACAATATGACGGTATGATTGCCAATTTCCTCGGCAGCCGTGTCAATGAAACGCAAACGCCTGAGAAATTTTCACGTACGTTTAATGTGCAGCTTGAGAAAGCACAAGACCTACGCTACGGTGAAAACCCCCATCAAAGCGCTGCTTTTTATACCGAAAACCAACCGCTAAAAAGCCAGCAAGCATCTATCGCGACTGCTAAGCAATTGCAAGGAAAAGCACTGTCTTATAACAATATCGCTGATACCGACGCCGCGCTTGAATGCGTTAAAGCCTTTAACACCCCTGCTTGCGTCATCGTTAAGCACGCCAACCCGTGCGGTGTCGCTGCTGATAACGACCAAGTAACGGCTTATCGCACCGCTTTTAGTACTGACCCTGAGTCTTCTTTTGGTGGTATCATTGCATTTAACCGTCCATTAACGGTTGCTACGGCGAAAGCCATTATCGACAATCAATTCGTAGAAGTCATTATTGCCCCTAGTATTGAAGACGGTGTGCTCGAGGCGACTGCTGCAAAGAAAAACGTGCGTTTATTGGTATGTGGTGAGCTACCAGCGCCCGATCAACGCGACTCACAACTTGACTACAAGCGCGTCAACGGCGGCCTGTTAGTACAAGAACAAGATCTTGGCTTAATCACGGCCAATGACCTAAAAATCGTCACTGACGTACAGCCAACTGAAGCACAGATTGCCGATCTACTGTTCAGCTGGAACGTAGCAAAATACGTCAAATCTAACGCTATTGTTTATGCAAAAGGTCAGCGCACCATCGGTGTGGGCGCAGGACAAATGAGCCGTGTCAACTCAGCCCGTATTGCTGCTATTAAAGCGGAGCATGCTGGATTGGCCACTGAAGGCGCTGTGATGGCCTCTGATGCCTTCTTCCCGTTCCGTGATGGTATTGATAACGCTGCTGAAGTGGGCATTTCTGCTATTATTCAGCCAGGTGGCTCTATGCGTGATGATGAAACCATTGCTGCGGCAAACGAGCACGGTATCGCGATGGTGTTTACGGGCATGCGCCATTTCCGCCATTAGTCCATCGTGATTATTACATTGCAGTAGAAAAAGCCAAGATGCTGTTGACATATACAAGCAGCATTGACCAATAAAAAAAGCCACTGTAACTTACAGTGGCTTTTTTATGCGCTTCTCTTATAGCCATTTAGCATTAACGACCATGCAAATGCTTAACGCCCTTGTGCGTTTGCCATGTTGGATTCATTAATCTCAACTTTATACAGCAAACGCAGATAATCTAGATAGTCTTGTAGCTGATCTTGACCTAAATTATCACGAATGATTGCAGCGGTTTGCGCTCTTTGCACATCAGACAACGGTGACTGCTGCTGCGTTTTGATACGATCGCCGACCAACAAGGTCGCTCCCGCCTCAGTCTCACTAGCGATTGCCACGACACCATTATTAGCCGCTTGCTGACTAAAGGCCAAGCCGCGCTCTTTTTCTGTCAATAGGGTGGTTTGACGATTGACCTCACCTAAAGATCGAAGGTCGACGGGCTGCTTAGCAATATCCGCAGGTGTTTTAATACCAGCGGCCAACGCTTTAGCCTCTTTTAGCGCCAATGCCGTGGCTTTTTGCTGACGTAGTGTCTGAGTAATTCTTGGCGTCGCGGCGGCTAAAGTCAGCGTTTTAGTCGGACGATAGTTACTTGGCTGCACCCATACTGTACCATTACCAACTTCGATGCCGGCTGTCACTGCCTGATCCTGAATAGTAAACTCATCAAAGGCCTGTTTGATCACGGCTGGTTGTGACAGTACTGATTGATTGTTTTCTTTACGGTAGTCTTTGAGACGCTTTAGCGTTACATTCTCTTGCTGAGCAATGTCTTCGATACTAAAACCATCCGCTGCCAAGTCGTTAATCGCTGTCACTTTATCTGCATAGACTTCCTGACGCTTATACTCTTTTGCTTTAGCGGTTAGCTCGTCACGCATACTTTCTAGCGTGGGTATTTTGCGCCCATTGTCTTCGGTGACAGTAAATATCTGATAGCCAAAGTTGGTTTTAATCGGCGCGGTCACATCGCCAACACTCAATCCTGCTAACGCTTTTTCAACCGCTGTAGCATCATTACCAAATACGCTTGGGTTAAATCGGCCGATATCACCCCCTGCCTCTCCTGACGGATCATCAGATTCTGCTTTTGCCAATGCAGCAAAAGACTCCCCTTTATCTAGACGAGTTTTGATTTTGTCGGCTCTTGCCTTGGCATCATCACCAGTCAATAGGATTTGGCTGATTTTGCGCTCATCGGTGACTGCTAAGCCTTGCTTGTAAGCTTCGTACTGCTGCTGCACCTCTTCTGCAGTAACATCCTCCACCTGAATGGTTTGAGGACTGAGTTGCAAATAAGCCAAATCTACCATAGCGGCGCTTTTTAGGGTGTCTTTATTGGCATCATAGTAGGCTTGTATATCGTTTTTGCTCAGCTTAACCTGATCGACATAATCTTGCCACTTAAACCGATGTAGCCAGATATTACGGGATTCAAGCTGGAGATCAATCAGCTGGCTGACCGCTTGCATTGGATAAACAGCGGTACCCACGATACTCGCATTGAGCTGATCGAGACTCAGCTGATTACGGAACTCTGCAAATAACTGATCTTTAGTCATACCGCGCTGGCGCAAAAAATTTGAAAATTGCTCGTTAGAGAAATTCCCCTCGGCATCCTTAAAGATTTCTTCTTGACGCAATAAACGATTGATGGTGTCATCAGAGACGGTCATGCCAAGCTTACCCGCTTGCTGCTCTAACAACGTACGATCGATAAGCCCCTTTAGTACCTGCTCGTGCAGCACATCTTCATTCAATAGGCTGGCATCATCAACTTGCTCTAGAATTTCAGAGCGACGGCTATTGACGGCAGTCTGATACTCGGACAACCCTACGCTTGCTTCACCCACCTGAGCGATTTGGTTGGGATCGACCCCGCCGCCAAAATAGCTTTCGACACCCAGTAGAGCGAGCGGCGATAGGCATAAAATCAATAAAATGCGACCTGGCCAGCTTTTTAAGAAATCGCGCAATTTATCCATAGTTATCTCTGCTTTATTAACCTATATTGATGAAAAACCATTGTAATACTATTATTAATATCAATGCTATCTAAGCCCGCAATGGTAAGAGTAAGAACGTGTACATTTATTGACATACTCCCACCACTTTCGCCAAGCTCAAGTTGGGGATTCTAAAAGCGATAGCCTTCAGGCGACCTTCTTACGAGGGTCACTTGTTTTCTGTTTCAACGGGCGACCTTTACTGCATCCTCCCTCCGCAGACAAAACGGCATGTC